>NZ_ATLP01000098.1:0-1929 GCF_000416215.1 Pseudomonas sp. CF161 | reverse complement strand
TGGGCGGGCATTCCCTGCTGGCGACCCAGGTGGTGTCGCGGGTGCGCCAGGGCCTGGGTCTTGAGGTGGCCCTGCGGACCTTGTTCGAACACAGCCGGCTGGCGGCGTTTGCCGAGTCCCTGGGTGGCACGACGTGCGCCGCCGAGCCACCGCTGAAAAGGGTTGATCGCGCGCAGCCCCTGGCCCTGTCCTATGCCCAGGAGCGGCAGTGGTTTCTCTGGCAACTGGACCCCGAGAGCGCCGCCTATCACCTACCAAGCGCTTTGCGTTTGCATGGGGACCTGGATGTCCAGGCCTTGCAGCGCAGCCTCGACACCCTGGTCGAGCGCCATGAGTCCTTGCGCACCACCTTTGTCGAGGCGGGCGAGCGCGCCCTGCAGCGGATTGCCGGGCAGCTGGCGCTGCCGATCGACCTTGAGGTCTTGCCCCTGGTCGAGGACCGGGTCGCGCAAATCAAGGCCCGGGTCGAGGTGGAAACCGCGCGCCTGTTCGACTTGCAGCAAGGCCCGTTGCTGCGGGTCAAGCTGCTGCGCCTGGCGCCGGATGACCATGTGCTGGTGATGACTCAGCACCACATTGTTTCCGATGGCTGGTCGATGCAGGTCATGGTCGATGAACTGGTTGAGCTGTATGCCGGTTACAGCCAGGGCCTGACGGTCGAGCTGCCCGAGCTGCCGATTCAGTACGCCGACTATGGCCTCTGGCAGCGGCAGTGGATGGACGCGGGCGAGCGCGAGCGGCAGCTGGCGTACTGGGTCGGGCAACTGGGCGGTGAGCAAACGGTGCTGGAGCTGCCGGCCGATCATGGGCGCCCGGCGCAGCAGAGCTTTCGTGGCGCGAAAGTCGACCTGGCCCTTGGCGCAGCACTGAGCAAGGCGCTGCGCCACCTGGCCCAGCAGCAAGGCGTTACCCCGTTCATGCTGCTCCTGGCCTCGTTCCAGGCCTTGCTGCATCGCTACAGCGGGCAGGCGGATATCCGCGTGGGCGTGCCGATAGCCAACCGCAATCGGGTCGAGACCGAGCGCCTGATCGGCTTCTTCGTCAACACCCTGGTGCTCAAGGCCGAACTGGATGGCCAGGTGCCTTTTAGCGAGCTGTTGCAGCACGTGCGGCAGACCGCCCTGGATGCCCAGAGCCATCAGGACCTGCCCTTCGAGCAGTTGGTGGAGGCCTTGCAGCCCGAACGCAGCCTGAGCCAGAGCCCGCTGTTCCAGGTGATGTACAACCATCAAGGGGAAGGCCAGCAGGCCCAGGCCGCGCGACAATTGCCGCACCTGCGCCTGGAAGCCCTGGAGTGGGACAACCCCACTTCGCAGTTCGACCTGTCCCTGGACACCCAGGAGCACGGCGAGGAATTTTCCGCGATTCTGACCTACGCCACTGACCTGTTTGAGGCATCGACCATCGAACGTCTGGCCCGGCATTGGCAGAACCTGTTGCAGGCCATTGTTGCCGACCCGCAGCAGCGCATCGGCGATCTGCCGTTGCTGGACGCTGCCGAGCAGCAGCGCATGATCACCGACTGGGGCCGGGCGACCCTGGACTACCCGAGCCAGGCGCGGGTGCACCAGTTGTTCGAAGAGCGGGTCGAGGCCCAGCCCGAGGCAGTGGCGCTGATTTTCGAAGACGCACAACTGAGCTATCGCCAGCTCAACAGCCGAGCCAACCGCCTGGCCCGCCACCTGCAACAACGCGGCGTGGGGCCTGACGTGCTGGTGGGCATCGCGGTGGAACGCGGCCTGGACATGATCATTGGTCTGCTGGCGGTGCTCAAGGCCGGTGGCGCCTACGTGCCGCTGGACCCGGAATATCCTCAGGATCGCCTGTTGTGCATGATCGAAGACAGCGGCACTCGTTTGCTGCTGACCCAGAGCCACTTGCAGTCACGCCTGAGCATTCCGGCCGGGGTCGCCAGCCTGTGCCTGGATC
>NZ_ATLP01000097.1:0-120085 GCF_000416215.1 Pseudomonas sp. CF161 | reverse complement strand
AACCCTGGGGCTGGAGCAGCACCTGGCGCGCCTCACCGGCCTGGCCAGGCAGGCGCCGATCCAGGCTGCGCAGCGTCTGATAGGCGCCGCCGAGCCGCTGCTGCAAGCGTTCCCAGGCCTGGGCATGGCTCGGGTCGGCGTCCAGCCACAGGGTGAAGCGTTCCTGCAGCCGACTGTCGGCGGTGCCGGCGCGCAGGCGCACCATCCAGTCAATGGCTTGTTCGGCGGCCGGGTCCAGGCGCACCTTGCTCATGGCGTCAGTTCACTGAGGTAGCACTGGCACAGGGCCTGCTTCATATAGCGGCTGACGGTGCGCTCCGAGAGCCCGAGCTTTTGCGCGATGGCCACGTAGCTCAGGCCATCCAGTTGGCTGTAGAGGAACGTGGCCTTGACCACGTGCGGCAAGCCGTCGAGGACGCGGTCGATGGTCACCAGGGCTTCAAGCAGCAGCAGTTGTTCTTCGGGGGAGGGCGCCAGGGGCTCGGGCAGCAGTGACAGGCGCTCCAGGTAGGCCAGCTCCAGCTGCCGCCGCCGGTGCCGATCGAACATCAGCCGGCGCGCGATGGTCGACAGGTAGGCCCGCGGCTGCTCGATGCTGTCGGGGTCGACCTGGGCCGCCAGCAGTTGGCAGAAGGTATCGGCAGCCGTGTCCTCGGCGTCCGCGCGGTTGCGCAGGCGCTTGTGGATATGCTGCAGCAGCCACCGGTGATGGTCGCTGAAAAAGAACCCCAGCTTGCTGGTTGAAGTCGGTTGCACCGGTTGGCTTTCCAGGTGTGAGTGTGAATCGTTCGCAATAGTAACCGGCCCGGGATCACCACCGCAATCGGCCTCTGGCGTGGCCATGGCCGGGAGCTCGGGTATGATTGGCGTCTTTTTTTGCCCTCCAAGGACCGACCCATGCTCTTGAGCAAGCGCGAGCAGGCCCGCACCGAACGGCGCCTGGCGGCGACCCTGACCGAGGCCTGCGAAACCGCCAAGGCCCAGGTGCCGGGTTTTTGCTGGTTGACTCACAAGGTCGATTACGCGGCGTTCGCCTCCAGCCTGCTGGTGCTGTGGGTGTTCGATACCCAGGCCAGCCAGGACCAGGCCCTGGCCGACGGGCAGGGCGCACGTCTGGTGCAACTGACGGCCCAGGCCCTGGATGCGGCCCAGGTGCAGGTCACTGCGGTGGCCGCCCATGTGCAGTTCGACAACGAAGAGCAATGCGCCCGGTCCAACGCCGGCAATTGGCAGCAACGTTTGGCGCGCAAGCGCCTGTTGCGCGGCTGAAGCGCGCCGGCATCACATTCCAGCCCCGCGTGGGCGATCACATTGAGAACAGGACGATCCGATGGACATGCAGTTTTGCGGCAATGCCACCCCGGGCAATCCCTCCGAGGGGCTCTGCGACGAGTACCGCTTGAGCACCATGACCCATATCGACGAGCTGTTCGCGGCCTGCGCCCAGATCATCGCCAGGCACCCGGGCTGTCGGCCGCTGGTGTCGCTGGATGATCTGCCCCAGGCCCGTTACACCTCGGGCCATGCGCGCCAGAGCATCGACCTCGACCAGGTGACCGAACTCGACCTTGCGGGCCTGCCGCCCGAGTGCTTCGAGGATGGCGAGTACGTGGGCTTTATGACCACCAAGGCCGAGTTTCCGATCTGTGTGCGCAACTTCGCCGCACTCACCGCCGGGGCCTCGTTCAGCGACGCCTGCCGCCATGGCCTGACCCTGGATGCCGAGGGGCTGGCGCAGTGGGTCGGCTATCAGCAGGAGCCGCTGGCGCTGCTCGATCAGCCGGTTTCGGCCCTGGTGGTGCCGGTCGCGCAAGCCTGCGAGGCGCTGGCGGCCTTTCCCAACGGTTACTTCAGCTGCGACCTGGGGCCGGTGCACAACTTCGCGGTGGCCCGCCATCTGGCGCAGCACCATGGTTATCAACTGATCGGGGTCGGGGCGGCCTACCTCGGGTTTCTGCGGGCCGCACCGGCCGACCCTGACACGGCCCGCGCCGTCGCCGCGGATTTCTGCGCGCTGTACAACGTCACCGATGAGCAACGCGAAGGGCTGGCGGCCACCGTGGCCCAAGCCGTGCTCGGGCGGACGTACCTCTGGCTGCGCTACGTCGAGTAAGGCCTGCCGGCCAACTCCGTAGCGCCTTGGGGGAGCAGGCCTGAGGTCCCTTCGACCCTGGCCGCCGTCTGCAATGGACGGCGGCTGGCGCCAGGCTCCTGCCTATGAAAAGTGCAATCTTCCAGGTGGAACGTGCATTTTTCATCGCCCTGCGCTTACCCATACTGACTCCGCACAGATCATTGATCTTCGCCATTGCTCCGCTGTCGGCTGCCTTGCACGACGCGCTGAGGCGAGATCAGCAGACGCCAATAATAAAAGAGTCAGTCCATGAAAAAGCCCAACCCGCTGCTTGAAGACCTGAAGTCGATCTTGCCTGCCATTGCCGCCAACGCCTTCCGCGCGGAACAGGACCGCACGTTGCCCGCCGAGAACATCGCGTTGCTGAAAAGCATCGGCATGCACCGCGCCTTCCAGCCGAAGAAATTCGGCGGGATGGAAATGTCCCTGCCCCAGTTCGCCGACTGCATCGCCCTGCTGGCGGGCTCCTGCGCCAGCACTGCCTGGGCCATGAGCCTGCTCTGCACCCACAGCCATCAGTTGGCGATGTTCCCGGCCAAAACCCAACAGGAAATCTGGGGCGACGACCCCGACGCCACGGCCAGCAGCAGCATCGCGCCCTTCGGCCGTACCGAGGAAGTCGCGGGTGGCGTGACGTTCAGCGGCGAGATGGGCTGGAGCAGCGGTTGCGACCACGCCGAGTGGGCGATTGTCGGCTTCCGCCGCAAGAACGCCGAAGGCACCCAGGACTATTGCTTTGCCGTGCTGCCGCGCAGCGACTACCAGATCCGCGATGACTGGTACGCGGTGGGCATGCGCGGCAGCGGCAGCAAGACCCTGATCATCGACCAGGCGTTTGTTCCCGAGCACCGCATCCAGAAAGCCCGGGACATGATGGAAGGCACCTCCGGCGGCTTTGGCCTGTACCCCGATAGCAAGATTTTCTATTCGCCGTATCGCCCTTATTTCGCCAGCGGTTTCTCCACCGTCAGCCTGGGAGTGGCCGAACGCATGCTCGAGGTGTTCCGCGAGAAAACCCGCAACCGCGTGCGCGCCTACACCGGCGCTGCCGTGGGGGCCGCGACGCCGGCACTGATGCGCCTCGCCGAGTCCACCCACCAGGTGGCGGCAGCCCGGGCCTTCCTCGAAAAGACCTGGGAAGAACACGCCGATCACAGCGCGCGCCATGAGTACCCGAGCCGCGAGACCCTGGCCTTCTGGCGCACCAACCAGGGCTACGCGACCAAGATGTGCATCCAGGCCGTGGATCGGCTGATGGAGGCCGCGGGCGGCGGTGCCTGGTTCGAGAGCAACGAGCTGCAACGGCTGTTTCGCGACGCCCACCTGACCGGTGCCCATGCCTACACCGACTACGACGTGTGCGCGCAAATTCTCGGTCGCGAGCTGATGGGCCTGGAGCCCGACCCGACCATGGTTTGATCCGCCCCGCTGCGGGCAGCCCTTGCACATAACAACAAATCGAGGCCGACCACTGCGCCGGCCCAGGAGTCTTGCATGCCTGAGCTTTCTGAAATCGCCTTCGACACCCGCGCCTTTCGCCGGGCCTTGGGCAACTTTGCCACCGGCGTTACCGTGGTCACGGCCGCGGCCGAGGATGGGCGCCGGGTCGGGGTGACCGCCAACAGTTTCAACTCGGTGTCCCTGGACCCGCCGCTGGTGTTGTGGAGCATCGACAAGCGCTCCAGCAGCCACGAGGTGTTCGAGGCCGCGAGCCATTTTGCGGTGAACGTGCTGGCGGCCGACCAGATCGACACCTCGAACAACTTCGCCCGGCCCCGGGAAGACCGTTTTGCCGAGATCGCATTCGACGCCGGCGCCGGTGGCGCACCGGTGCTGGCCGATTGCGCGGCGCGCTTTCACTGTGAAAAGTACCAGCAGGTCGATGGCGGCGATCATTGGATCATGATCGGCAAGGTGGTGGCCTTTGATGATTTCGGCCGCTCGCCGTTGCTCTATCACCAGGGCGCCTACTCCATGGTATTGCCCCACACCCGCATGACCCGGCGCGAAGAAGGGCAGTTGCCCAGCAGCCACTTCCAGGGGCGCCTGAGCCACAACCTGTATTACCTGATGACCCAGGCGCTGCGGGCCTACCAGGCCAGTTACCAGCCTCGGCAATTGTCCACCGGCCTGCGCACCAGCGAGGCGCGCATGTTGATGGTGCTGGAGAGCGATGCCGGGCTGGACCTGGCCGACCTGCAGCGAGAAGTCGCGATGCCGATTCGCGAGATCGAGGAGGCGGTGGCCAACCTGCGGCGCAAGGGCCTGGTGAGTGACGACGGCGGCCGGGTGCGCCTCACGACCAAAGGCATCGATGAAACCGAAGGCTTGTGGAGCATTGCCCAGGAGCAGCAGGACAAGGTCTTCAGTCAGTTCGCCCCGGGGCAGCTCGAGCACTTCAAAAATGTGCTCAAGGGCGTGATCCAGGACGCCTGACGGGGCTGTCCGCTGGCGGCGTCAGGCGTTCTCTTCCAGCAGAAAGTGCCGGACGGCCTGGGCGCTGGCCGCCGGGTTTTCCTGCATGAAGCAGTGCTGCCCGTCGATGACCTGGGTCCGCAGGTGCGGGTTGAGCGCGGCCCAGCGTCTGACCGAGTGCGCCACATAGGGGTAGCTGTCGCGGCCGTGCAGCACCAGGCTCGGGGTTTGCACGGCACCCAGGGATTGCCACAGTCGGCGCGGGAACGAGCTGTAGATATCGACCTCCCGTTCCGGCAGGCACCTCAAGGTCACGCCGTGGGCAACGTCTTTCAGCCCGTGCTCGACATAGGCCTGCAGCGCTTCGTCGCACCAGCCCTTGAAGATCCCCCGATTGGCCAGTGCGCTGCTTGCGGTGGCGCGGTCCGGCCAGCTGTGCCGGCGCGCCGCCGCCTTGCGCGCCAGGGCGTGACGGCGGTTGAGACCCACCAGCGACAGCGCGCCGAGCATGCGCAGCATCGACGGTGGGAAAATCACCGGATCGAGCATCACCGCCCTGGCAAACAGCTGCGGCCGCTGCGCCACGATCAGGCAGGTCAGCACACCGCCGAAGCTGTGACCCAGGGCATGGCGCGGTACATCGCCATAGGCCGCGATGCCGGCTTCGAAGGCGTCGGCGGCCAGCTCGGCGCTGCGGTTCCAGCCCAGAAAGCGGCCGCCATGTTCGGTTTCGCCATGGCCCTGGATATCGCACAGCCACAGGTCGAAGGACTCGGCCAAGAGCGCGAGCATCGGCCGGTAAGCCAGTGAGCAAAAGCCGTTGCCGTGGAGAAAGTGCAACAGCGGCTTGCCCGAAGGCGGGCAGCGCCAGCCGCGCAGGGTAAAGCCCTCGGGGCAGGCGTAAGACCAGGGAATCAGCTGCATGGGGCCTCTTGGGCAAAGGGGTGATCAATCAGGTCGGCCAGCAGCCCGCGAACCGGGGCCTCGACCGGCCGCGATATTAATCGCCTTGGCCGGCGAAAACAAAAGCCCCGCTGTCACCGCTGCTCAACCTGAGGGTGCTTCGCGGCGGGAACAGGGCTGGGCTGCCGGGCCGGCGGGCGCCCGCTGAACACCAGCATCGCCAGCACGCCGATCACGCCGGGCACGGCAAAGGCCAGGAAGCTCACCTGCAACGGCAGTTGCGCGCCATGCAGGGCGCCGCCGAGCAAAGGCCCGATGATCGCGCCGGTGCGACCCACGCCCATGGCCCAGCCCAGGCCCGTGGAGCGGATGTGTGGCGGGTAGAATTGCACCGCGCAGGCGTTGGCCAGGATCTGGGTGCCGATGGTGCTGGCGCCGGCAATCGCAATCAGCAGGTACAGCACCCACAGCGGCGACTTCAGGGCCAGCAGGCTGAGGGACAGCGCGCCCAGGGCAAAGAACCCCAGCAGCACCCGCTCCAGGCCGATACGGTCGCCCAGCCAGCCGCCGCCGATGGCGCCAAAGATCGCGCCGACATTCAGCACCAGCAAAAAGGCGAGGCTGGAGTTCAGGCCATAACCGGCGCTGTGCATAAGCTTCGGCAGCCAGGAACTCAAGGCGTAAACCATCAGCAGGCAGCAGAAAAAGGCCAGCCACAGCATCAGGGTCTTGAGGCTGCGGCCTTCCTGCAGCACTTGCAGCACCGACACCTTGCGCGCCGGGCCTTGCCCCAGGTACAGCTGCTCCTCGGCCTGGGGCCGGTAATCGGGCGCGACCTTTTGCAGCAGGCCTCGGGCCCGATCGAGCTGGCCCTTGCGCACCAGGAAGTTCAGGGATTCGGGCAATTGCCGTACCAGCAGCGGCAAAATCAGCAGCGGAATCACCGCCACCAGGAACACCGCCTGCCAGCCCCAGCGCGGCATCAGCAGCATGCCCAGCCCCGCCGACAACATGCCGCCCAGGGAATAGCCGCTGAACATCACCGCCACCAGGGTGCTGCGCATCTTTTTCGGCGCGTATTCGTTCATCAGCGCCACCACATTGGGCATCACCCCACCAATGCCCAGGCCGGCGACAAAGCGGCACAGGGCAAACTCGACCGGCGTGCGGGCGAAGGCGTTGATCACCGTGAAACCGCTGAACAGCACCACGCACGCCATGATGGTTTTGCGCCGTCCGATGCGGTCTGACAGCGGCCCGAAAAACAGTGCGCCGAGCATCATGCCGAACAGCGCGCAACTGCCGAGAAACCCGGCCTCCACGGCGCTCAGGCCCCAGTCCTGCATCAGCGCGGGCAGCACCACGCCGTAGATCACCAGGTCGTAGCCGTCGAAGACAATGATCAGCGCGCACCAGAACAACAGGCGCCCATGGAATGAATTGAAGCGAGCCCCGTCGATCAGGGCGTTTACGTCGAGAGTACGCATGGCTTGGCTCTTTTTATGATTGTTATAGAGCCGGGGGCAGGGGGCCCCCGGTGACGGCGACGTGGGGCTCAGTGACTGTTGCTGAGCGCCTGCCAGCCGAGGCGTTGACGGGCCAGGGCCAGGTCGGCCTCCAGGTCGTGGTTCCACAACCAGTCGAAGCGGCGTTCGAGGGTGGTCGCCAGCGCCTCTTCATCGGCGCCCACCTGTGGGTCGCGCAGTTCGTAGAGGTCGCCAACCTCGCGCGAGGTGCGCTGCACCCGGCAGGCCCGGGGGCGGCGCAGGGCATCGTAGGCGGCGAGCAGGGCCGGCAATTGCTCCGGTTGCAACTGAGGGTCGCCCAGCAGGCGCGCCAGGAAGCAGGCATCTTCCAGGCCTTGCCCGGCCCCGGCGCCCTGGTGCGGCAGGGTGGCGTGGGCGGCGTCGCCGATCAGCACTACGCGCTGGTGCACATAACCGGGCAATTCGGGCAGATCGTGCAGCGCCCAGCAGCTCGGCGTGCCGATGCAGTGCAACAGGATGCACGCGGCGTCGCCCCAGCCGGCGAAGGCGTCGAGCATCTCCTGCTGGCTGCTGTCACGGACCCAGGGGGCGTCCTGGGGCCAGGTCGGGTGCGGCTGGCTGCGGTCGGTGACAAAGGCCACCACGTTGATCAGGCGTCCCTGTTTGACCGGGAACGTGAGGATGTGGCCGTCCAGCCCCAGGTACATCTGCGGCACGTCGATCAGGTGCTCGTCGATGCCTTTGGCCCGGTAGGCTTCGCGCAACTGCTGGCTGTCGATCAGGCCGCGATAGGCGACGGTGCCGCTGAAACACGGTGCCACCGCCGGCGCGCCCAGGCCTTCGAGCACATGCCCGCGCAGCGCCGACTTGATGCCGTCCGCACCGATCAGCAGGTCACAGCAGTAGTCGCTGCCGTCGGTAAACACCACGCGGGCCTCGTGTGCCTGCTGTTCCACCGTGGCCGCGCGCTTGTTGAAGCGTGCGATGCCCTCGGGCAGGCGGCTGGCCAGGGCGTCGAGAAAGTCGGCGCGGTGCACCGAGGACTGGCCGACCCCCGGCGCCACACTCGCGCCGAAGTAGTGGGCGTCGTGGCTGCGGCGCCATTCGAACCACACGTCCTGCCAGGGTGCGGGGGTGCGGTCGGCGATCTGCCGATAGGGTTCGCCCAGGCCCAGGTTGGCGATGGCCCGCACCGCGTTGGCGCCGAACGACACGCCGGCACCGACTTCGCCAAAGGCCGGTGCGGACTCGAACAACTGCACCTCGAGCTGAGGGTGGCGGCAAAGATCCAGGGCCAGGGCGACCCCGGAAATACCGCCGCCGATGATTCCGATACGCAAGGTCGGGCTGTTGCTGTGGTTCATGCTGATACCTGTGGTTGCTTTGTTTTTATGCCACCGATCATCAGTGCTCGAGTACTATTAATAAATGCGCCGAAAGCCATACACTCTATTACCACTGTGAATAATGCTCGGTGCCCCTTTACCGTCCCTGCGTCTGGCCAAGCCGCCTGTGGAGGCCCATGGAACTGCGTGACCTGGATCTGAATCTGCTGGTGGTGTTCAATCAGTTGCTGCGCGACCGCAAGGTGTCCACCGCGGCCCACAGCCTGGGCCTGACCCAGCCTGCGGTGAGCAACGCCTTGAAACGCCTGCGCCTGGCGTTGCAGGACGAGTTGTTCGTGCGCACCTATCAGGGCATGGCGCCGACTCCCTATGCCGAGCAGTTGGCCGAGCCGGTGGCCCTGGCCCTGCACACCCTGCGCGATGCCCTGAATCGCCAGGACGGATTCGACCCCGCCACCTGCGAACGCACCTTCACCCTGGCCATGACCGACATTGGCGAGATCTACTTCATGCCGCGGCTGATGGATGCCCTGGCCCGGCTGGCACCCAGGTGCTCGATCAGCACCGTGCGCGAAAACCCCATGAGCCTGAGTGAGGACCTGCAGAGCGGCACCGTCGACCTGGCCGTGGGCCTGTTGCCGCACTTGCAGGCCGGGTTCTTCCAGCGCCGGCTGTTCCACCATCGCTATGTGTGCATGTGCCGCGCGGGCCACCCGGCAACCCTCGAACCCCTGACCCTGGAGCGTTTTTGCGAGTACGGGCATGTGCGGGTGGTGTCGGCCAACACCGGCCATGGCGAAGTGGACGCGTTGATGGCGCGCGAGGGCATCCAGCGCTCGGTGCGCCTGGAGGTGCCGCATTTTGTGGCGGTGGGGCACATTCTGCAGCGTACCGACTTGTTGGCCACCGTCCCCGAGCGGTTTGCCGCCTGCTGCGAAGTTCCGTTTGGCCTGACCTCGCTGCCGCACCCGGTGGCGCTGCCGGAAATCGCCATCAATCTGTTCTGGCACGCCAAGTACCACAAGGACCCGGCCAATCGCTGGCTGCGGCAATTGATGTTCGAGGTGTTTTCGGACTGAGGGCGAGGTGTGCTGGAACACAAGGCGATTGACGGCAATTTGGTTGCGCGATACAACTATATTTCCGTGTATTGCGAGGGCCTGGCCATGAGCTCATCTTCCGTTGCGCTGATTCAGCAGATTCGTTCGGCCTCGCGCCTGATGGTGCGTGAGCTTGGCTTTATGAATGCGACCCTGGCGGCCACCGACTATCCGCCCTCGGCGGTGCACAGCCTGGTGGAACTGGGCCAGCACGGAGCCCTGACCGGTGCGGAGCTGGCGCAATTGCTGGGGCTGGAAAAATCCAGCGTCAGCCGCATGGTGCGCAAGCTGATCGACGCCGGAGAGATCGAGGAATTGACCAGCACCCAGGATGGGCGCGCCAAGCCCTTGCAGCTCACCGCGCAAGGGCGCAAGACCGTGCGTGCCATCGATCGCTTTGCCGCCGGGCAGGTGGGCAACGCCATTGCTCACCTGGACCCGGAGCAGCAACAGACCGTCGGAGCAGGGCTGGCCCACTATGCCGGCGCCCTGCAAACCCAGCGCCTCGGCGCCTCGGCCGCGGTGCTGGCGCCCCTGAGGATTGTTGCGGGCTATCAGCCCGGCATCATCGGTCGCATCGTTGAAATGCACGCCCGCTATTACGCCGACCATGCTCAGTTCGGTCAGCCATTTGAAAGCCTGGTGGCCACCGATATGGCCGAGTTGATGGGGCGTCTGCACAACCCGCGCAACCAGGTCTGGGCGGCAATGGACGGCGATAGGATTGTCGGCTCGATCGCCATCGACGGTGAAGGCGAAGACAACCAGGCGACGTTGCGCTGTTTTATTCTCGATGAGGCGGCGCGAGGGCGGGGCGCCGGCAAACGCCTGCTGGCAGAGGCCGTGGATTTTTGTGACGGCTGGGGGTTCGCCCGGACTCGGCTGTGGACCTTCAAGGGCCTGGATGTGGCACGCAAACTCTATGAAGACTGCGGGTTTACCCTGGCCCGTGAAGAGGCGGGCCAGCAGTGGGGCGGGCCGGTGATCGAGCAGTATTTTGTTCGCGAAGCGCGGGCTGGCGCAGAAGGGTGAACCTGGCGGGGCGAGTCGGCCAGGGGCCAATAACGCCCCGGCCGATTGGGCCCTGGTGGTTACATGGCGACCCGGGTCAGCCGTTGCAACGCGTCGATGACGCTGGGATTCCTGGCTTCGAGTACGTCGGCCTGGATCTGCGAGATCACCGATTTGAGCAACTCGGTCTGGCTCATGCGGGTGGCCTGCAACAGCCGGGTAAAGTCCTCGGCCACATGGGGATTGACCTTCATCGACAAGCGCTTCATCGACGCCGAAGGCGGTAGTTGGCGTGCGCCGAGCTGTTCGGCGAGGGCTTGGCTGAAGGCTTCGTGCACCCGCTTCAGGTTCGCGGCAGCGGTGGCCACGTGCCCTGCCAGTTCGTGGAAGTAGTAGCTGAAGAACAGCTTGCGAAGATGCACGCCGGCCTCTGCGGTGACCGAATGCATCGCGGCATCCAGGGCGTCTAGGTAGACCGCCGGCAGGCGCGCCTCGATCGAGGTCTGCGGCAGTTTGCGTGACTCCTTGATCGCCGGCGTGGACTGAGCAGGGATGGCCACCACCGTGTCACACACCTGGCACACCCCGACCAGAATATCCTTGGCCTCGCCGTGGCCGTCACTGAATGGCACGTCACGACGGACATAGGTCGTGGCGACCAGTTGTTGGCATGGTTCGCACAGCGCCTGGCCGTGATCGCCTTCGAAGAGAAGTTTCATGGGCTGCCCTCACTGGTGGACGCTGATAAACCAGGCATCCGGTTCGATGAAATAGAACTTGATGTACCACGGCCTTCTGGCCAGCACATGGACCTCGATCTGCGGCGCTGCATGGTGCGGGCTGCTGCTGTGATGCCGGCCCGTGCATTGCTCGATGATCTCGATCAGCTCCGGCACCGAGACTTCGGCGGTGGCCAGCAGGTTCTTGACCTCGATCGAACCACGCACCGCGTGCAGATAGTTGCCGGTTTGCAATGCCGCGATCAGGTCGCGCTTTGCTTGTCTGAAGCCTCTTTCCATGTTGGCCTCCAGTTGTACGAAAGTAATCGTACGTTGTCAAGGCGACGTTCAGTCGCGGTTTTTAACCAGGTACTTGACCCGGACCGCAGATGATCGCCGATCTGTCCTTGCAGGCCTTCAAGGCATAGGTTTCAGGGTTTTTCGGTTCGTGATCGGCGAAGATTTTTCACTGCTTACGCGGCCTTCAGGCGCAAAAAAGCCGCCCGGCGCGCAAGCGACGGGCGGCTTGAGGCCAGCGACTCAGGCTTCGGCAGGGGCCGCCAGGGACGCCATGTCGATCACGAAGCGGTAGCGCACATCGGCGCGCTCCATACGTTCGAAGGCGTGGTTGATGTCCTGCATGGCGATCATCTCGCAGTCCGGCAGGATGTTTTTGCGGGCGCAGAAATCGAGCATTTCCTGGGTCTGGGCGATCCCGCCGATGGGCGACCCGGCCAGCCGCCGCCGACCCAGCAGCATGGGCAGGGTCAGTTGTTCATCGATCGGGCCGACCTGGCCGACGATTACCAGGGTGCAGTCCACGTCCAGCAGCGGCATGTACGGCGACACGTCGTGGCGTACCGGGATGGTGTCGATGATCAGGTCGAAGCTCGACTGGGCTTTGGCCATGGCCGCCGGGTCGCTGGACACGATCAACCGGTCGGCGCCCAGGGCCAGGGCGTCGGCGGTCTTGTCGGCACTGCGGCTGAGCACGCTGACAATCGCCCCCAGGCCCACGGCCAGCTTGACCGCCATATGCCCCAGGCCGCCGAGGCCGATGACCCCAACCCGGCTGCCGGGGCCGACATTCCAGGTGCGCAGCGGCGAGTAGGTGGTGATCCCGGCGCACAACAGCGGCGCGGCCTTGGCCAGATCCAGGCCATCCGGCACCCGCAGCACAAACTCTTCGCGGACCACCAGGTGCTTGGAGTAGCCGCCCTGGGTCGCTTCCTTGCTGATGCGGTCAACGCCGTTGTAGGTCTGGGTGTTGTGCTCGCGGCACATTTGCTCTTCGCCCTTGCGGCATTGGTCGCACTCCCGGCACGAGTCGACCATGCAGCCTACGGCGACCGCATCGCCGACCTTGTAGCGCGTGACTTCGGCCCCGACCGCCGTCACCCGACCGACAATCTCGTGCCCCGGGACCATGGGGTAGCGGCTGGCGCCCCAATCGTTGCGGGCCTGGTGCAGGTCGGAGTGGCAGACGCCGCAATACAGGATCTGCATCGCCACATCGTTGGGCCGCAGTGCGCGGCGCTGGAAGTTGAAGGGCGCAAGCGGCGCCCCGGCGTTTTGTGCGGCATAACCCAAGGTTTTCATCGGTGGCGATCCTGTAGGGAGGGAGACAGCGATCCATAAGTTCGAGCACACAGCATAGAAGGCCTTCGCACGCCATGACGGCGGATGTGGGCATCGCGCCCAGCCTTCGATCGACCGGGCCGGAGGGGTGAGTACCCGGCCCAGCCCCTTGAGGGGGCGTGGAAAAAGCTGCTGGGTCATTGGGTTAATTCGCATAAGATCGCCCGCCACAGGTTTGGATTTGGGGCATGTAGAACAGTGAACTGGGATGATCTGAAGTGTTTCATTGCCGTTGCACACTCCGGCAGCCTCACCGACGCGGGAGCGACGCTCAAGCTCTCGGCCTCGACCGTTGCGCGCAGGATTGCCGCCCTCGAACAGGCCCTGGGCCGCACCCTGTTCGTGAAGAAAACCAATGGTTACTTCCTCAGCGAAGCCGGGGCCGCGCTGGTGCCCCTGGCCCTGGAGACCGAGGAGCGTTTTCGCCTGATCGAACGCCAGCTGGCGCAGCCCGGCGCGGGCCTGGCCGGGCAGGTGCGTATCGATTGCCCGGAGTTGATGGGCACCCACCTGATCATTCCGGGGCTCGATGCGTTTCGTCAGCAATACCCGCAGATCAGTTTCGACTTCAGCAACAGCGCGTCCTCGGCAAAACTCACGCAAAGCCACAGCGATGTCATCGTGCGCCTGCACCGGCCGGAGCAGGGCAACTTCACCCTGCGCCGGGTGGGGTGGCTGGCCCAGGGGCTGTTCTGTTCCCCGGCCTATGCCGCGCGGCACGGGGTGCCGGGTTCGGCGGCCGAGTTGGCGCAGCACCCGCTGATCGGCTGGAGCACGACCATGGCCCATATGCCGCTGGCGCAATGGCTGGAGCAGCTCAGCGGCGGGCAGACACCGTGGATGCGCACCGCCAACCTCACGGCCCAGCTCAAGGCGGTGCAGGCCAACCTCGGCATCGCGGCGTTGCCGGCCTATGTCGGGCAGGGCGAGGGCTTGCACCCGGTATTGGATGACCTGCCGCCCCAGGGCGCCGATATCTGGTTGCTGCGCAACCTGGCAACCCAGGGCCTGGAGCGTGTGGATCGGGTGGTGGAGCACCTGGTGGCGCAGTTCCAGCGCAGCCTGGCGCCGCGGCCTTGACCGCGGCCCTCAGTGGGCCCCGCTGCGCATAAAGATCCAGACCGCCACGGCCATCAGCATCAGGCCGAATAGCCTGTTCTGGGCCACCAGCAATCTCGGCCGGGTGCGCAGCAGGCGTTGCACGCTCGAACCCATGGAGACCCAAATCAGGTGCGCGCAGAAGTTGAGGCTGATCAGCGCCGCGCTGAGGGCCAGCACCAGGGCGATGCTGCGGCTGTCACCGCTGGGCATGAAGGTCGAGAACATCACCAGCAGCATGACCATGCCCTGCACATTGCCCAACTGCACCATGACCCCGTCGCGCCAGCGCAGTTGCCGGGGTTCGGCCCCTGGCGCGGGCAGTGCACGCCACAACAGGCGCAGCCCGAGCCAGAGGATGTACAGGCTGCCCGCGACCCGCAGCAGCCACAGCAGCTGCGGCTGGTTCATCAGGCTATGGGACAGCCCCAGCCCCACCAGCAGCGCCAGCAGGAAATAACACAGGTCGAGCCCGGCGATAAAACCCAGGGAACGGCGTGCGCCACTCTGCGCGCCGGAGGTCGCGACCATCAGGTTGCCGGGGCCGGCGCTGAGGGTCAGTGGGGCCATGGTCGAAAGCCAAAGGGCCCAGTTGATGTCGAAAATGTGCTGCACCTGTCGCTCCCGGGAGACGGTGCGAATTGCACCGGCGGCCAGTCTAAGACGCCGTCGCGGCCGAGGTTATCGCCAGGAATGCAAAGCGCTTTTGCACAAATGCCTGCAAGCGGCGAACCGATTGCCGCGGCATGCCTTGGGCCTTGCTCGGGTTATGATGGGCCGGCCCGGCGCCGCCCCTTGTGGCGGCGGGCACGCCTCAACCCCCGGAGTCAGACGTTCGATGTGCACTATCAGCCTTTTCCAAGCCCCGCCTCCCGAGTCGGTCAACAGCCAGATCCTGCAAATGGTGGTGGATTACCTGAGCGATATCAGCCTGCTCGCCATCACCCCCAGCAACCCCCTGTACAACCTGTATCAATACGGCGTCGGCTACGAGGTGCACCTGTACCTGGCGGCCATGGACGGCTCGCGCGGCATGGCCGTCGAGCTGATCGTGGCCCTGGACCCGGAACAGCCGGAGACGGTGCTGGGCTTCCTCCTGTGCCTGCCGGTCAAGGACGATCCCCAGGCTTGTGCAGTGCCCTACATGGCCGTGCACGCCCGCCATCGGCGCCAGGGCATTGCTCGGGCCATGCTGGCGCAGATGCTCGCGCGCTACCCCCACGCGGAGCTGGCCTGCAGCGTCGCCAAGGTTCCCTATTTCGAGGCGCTGGGGTTTCAGGTGCTGGGCGCCCGCGGCCCGCAGGTGTTGATGAATACCCGCGACCACAGCACTCAAGGCTTGCTGCCGGTGCTGGACGTGGCGCCGATCTACACCTCGCTGGAGGTGCGGCAGATTCACAGTTACCTGCTGGCGCAGCACGGCAGGAAGGCCATGCTCGAGGCCGAGAAAAAACGCGACCGGCAACTGGATCAGATGACCCGCCAGGCTGCCCGTTTTGTCCAGGAGCACCTGGGCCTCGCCGCCGAGCCAAACCCGGGGCAGGGGCCGCGCCTGCAGTAGGGCAGGGCCGGTGACCCGGTTCGCCAGCCCTCGGGTCGCGCTTGCAACAGCCTGCAAAACACTTTCACGTTTTTTTCACGCCTGGCTGGTATTCTCCGCAACCTCTTTGGGGAGTAGCCGGCCGTCACGTGAGTGATGGCGCTGTTGGTCAACATTCTCGGCAACCTGCCGTGGCCACAGCATCCGTCGGGATTGGCGAGACCAACGACATACCTGTGCTGAAGTCGGGCGCGCAGGGCTATGTCGTTGACTCAGGCCCGACTGGTACGTAACCGTGAATGCAGTAGCCCTTATCTTCCTGGCGTTTGCCATGTCCACCGACGCGTTTGCGGCGGCCATCGGCAAAGGCTCCAGCCTCAACAAACCCCGTTTCAGCGAAGCCCTGCGCACCGGCCTGATCTTCGGTGTGATCGAAGCCATCACCCCCGTGATCGGCTGGGCCATCGGCCAGGCCGCCAGCAGCTATGTCACCGAGTGGGATCACTGGATCGCCTTCGTCCTGCTGCTGGGCCTGGGCCTGCACATGATCTATGCCGGCCTCAAACCCGACGACGAACAGGAAGGCGAGAAGTCGACCCAGCACTCGTTCTGGGTACTGGCCGTCACCGCCGTGGCCACCAGCATCGACGCATTGGCGGTAGGCGTGGGCCTGGCCTTTGTCGAGGTCAATATCCTGGTCGCGGCTGCCGCCATCGGCCTGGCAACCATGGTCATGGTGACCCTGGGCACCATGCTCGGGCGTGTGCTGGGCAGCCTGGTGGGCAAGCGCGCCGAGATCCTCGGCGGGGTTGTGTTGATGATCGTCGGCGGCACCATTCTCTATGAGCACTTGAGCGCGGTCTGACCCACCGGCTCAGGGTTGATGCCCCGGCGCTGTCAAAGGCGCCGGGGCTCGACTCGAACACGGGCCTTCAAACGATATACAGCGGCTGGCCTTGCGCCTTCCAGGCCGCGAAGCGCGCATCCATCAGCTGTGCCAGGCGCTCATAGTTTTCCCAACTGTCTTCGACGCCATAGAGCGACGCCTCGTTGACCTCGAACACCTGGAAGTAGTCATCGATGTAGCGGCTGTCGTTATCCAGGCCCTTGTAATAGGCCAGGGTAAAGGCGTTGCCTTGCTCGCTGAATTCCTGATCGGTGAGCTTCTCGTCCAATACCCGCCGCACAAAGGTCGGCCCGCTGATGCGCCGCGCCTGCACGTCATCGATTTCACTGTCGGCATCCTCCAGCAATTCCTCGCTGGCCAAACCGTTGAGCAGCATCCAGGCCAGGAACATACCGATATGGGTTGCCGCTGCGGCGTCCGGCAGGCCCTTGGGATAATCGCCTTCGTAGTGCCAGGCGGCGTCGTCATATTTCATGCTTCAGGTCCTGAGGTGAGAGCGGGGCGCGCAGGGCGCTACAGAATGCTCGATTGCCATTTCTCGGTGCCGGCCAGGCGGCGTTTCACGCTGTCGATGCGCCATTGCCCGGCCGCGCGCTTGAGCAGGAAGCGGTGCTCGTAGCACAGGCTGCGTTCGGCCGGATCGCGGATGATGACCGCGGTCTGGTTGGCCGACAGTGGGTCACACGCTAGCAACTGATCTTCGGGCGCGTAGGTGGTGGGCCAGCCGTGGGAATGATGCTTGTAGACACGCTGGCGCTGGGTGCAAAAACGCTCGACGATCTGCTCCTGTTCGGCCCAGAAACTGTCATCGCGGCCGTGCCCGGGGTCGGCTGCGCTCAGGGCGTTGCCCCGTTGTTCCCAGGCGTGCATGGCCAGGGTGTAGCCGCGCACGACACTGATTGGGTCGCTGCTGTCATCGACCGGGTCCGGCCACGGCAGGACCGGGGTGGGCGCAGGTGCAGGCGGTGCGCCAAGCCCGGCTTGCTCCAGGCGTTGCAGCACCGCCTGGTGGCCTTTGTCCTGGGCCAGGGACCAGGCGCTTTGCTGCTTGAAATCCAGCAACTGCGGGTTGGCGCCGGCCTCCAGCAGCAGCGCGACCAGTGCGGGGTGACCGGCCTGTGCGGCGCACATCAGCGCCGTGCGTTTGAGTTCCGGGGACGCCAGGTCGAGGGCGGCGCCGCGTTCGATCAGCAGCGTGGCCAGGGAGGCGTTGCCGGCGTGGCTGGCCCAGGCCAGGGCGCTGTAGCCCAGGACTTTACATTGATGGTCGATACGGGCGCCGCGATCGAGCAGGGCCACGGTGGCTTCCCATTGCTCGGCGATGACGGCGCTGAGCAAGGCCGTGCGGCCGGTGCCCTTGTGGGTCCATTCAAGGTCCGCGCCGCCCTCGAGCAGGCGCAGCAGGGCAGGAAGGTTGCCGCTCTCGGCGGCTTTTGCCAATAGGTGGGACAAGGTCGGGGCGCTCGTGCAGTTCAATCAATAAATCGCCTGCCGCACAAGCTGCATCCGTGCGTGGCGCTGTCAGGGCGCCCATGGTAACTGCGCAGCACCTTGATTCGCCACGCCGGGTTTTCAACGGTCCTTGTGTGCGCCATTGACCACCAAGTACAGCAACGGGCCGATGGACACGAACAGCGCCGTCAGCGCCAGGTAGGGCAGCACGCTGGTCATTGAGCGGCCCCGGGCCTTCGCATCGCGCAGCATCCAGATGCCGGCCAGCAGCGCCATCAGGTACAGGTCGATCACCACCTGGGCGGTGTCGGGGCGTGACATCAGTTGCAGGCCGAATTGCAGCAGCGACTGCTCGGCGGTTGCCAGGGTGAAGAGGGTGTAGGCGCTGAAGGCCAGCAGGGCGACGAGGGCGAGGGTGGGGCGGCGCATATCACTTTCCTTGTGCGGTCAGGGGTGGGCGGTGGGGCGAGTGGCGGTCCATGAGGGTCAGCAGCAGGTACAGCGCTGCCAGGGCCGCGCAGCCGAAAATCAGCAGTTGCGACAGCACTGAATCGAAGCTGTAGAGCGGGTCCAGGCGCAGGTTGAAGTGCAGCCCGGCGTGCACCACGGCAAAACCGGCCAGCAGCCTGCGGCTGGGTTCGCGCCAGCGCCTTGCCGGGTGCCAGCCCAGCCACAGCAGCAGGCCCAGCAAGGGCACATGCAGCGCCACGAACAGGGCCCGGGCGCTGTCTGCCTGCAGCTCGCGCAAGCCATACAACAGTCGCCATTCGGCCTGGCTGACAGCGTCCAGTTCATGGCCGAAGAACAGGCTCAGGCAGGCGATGAATACGAGGTTCTTCATGGTTCAAGGCTGGCATGGCGAAGGGTGAGCACAGGCTAGCCGGGGTGTGCGTCGCTACTCAATGACCTCCCAGGTCATAGACACGTCCGCAGTCAGCTGCCAGAGTCGCGCCATGCTAAAACTCCTTGATCCTCAGCAACCGGTCGGTGCGCAACTGCGCCGCCTGCGTCAGCGGGCGCGGCTCAGCCAGTTGGACCTGGCCCTGCAATCGGGAATTTCCCAGCGGCATTTGAGCTGCGTCGAGACCGGCCGCGCCAAGCCCAGCCCGGCGATGCTGCATGCCCTGCTGACCGCCCTCGACACGCCCCTGGAGGAATGCAATGCGGCCTTTCTCGCCGCCGGCTACGCGCCACGCTACGAGGCGCTACCCCTGGCCGATCCGAGTATGCAGGCGGTGCACAGCGCGCTGATGCACTTGCTGCACGCCAACAACCCGGCCCCGGCCATTGTGCTCGACAGCGCCTGGCAGGTGCTGGCGGCGAATGCCGCGACCGGGGTGCTGTTCGGGTTGGTGGGGTTGCCCGCGAGTGCGGCCCCGGGTGAGTTCAATCTGCTGCGCACGTTGCTTGAGCCCGGTGGCCTGGGTGATCACTTGCTCAATGCCGATGAAATCCGTCAGGTCGCCTGGCAGCGCGCATCCCGCGAGGCGCTCAATTGTCCGGCCCTGGCCGCGCTGTTGACCAGCCTGCCTTCGGCTGCCGAGGTCGATCCGGCTTCGAGCGCCAGCCCGTCGGCCCCGCTGTTGCTGACCCGAGTGGCGTCGACAGTGGGCGAGTTGCGCTTTCTGTCGACCTTCACCACCTTCGGCATGCCGCTGGATATTACCGTGGCCTCTTTACGTATCGAGCACCTGATTCCTGCCGACCCGGCGACCTGGCGCATCATGGGCGAAGCCTACGAGCGTGCCGGTGCCGGCCAGGTCGCTGCCGAGGCCTAAGCTGCTCTGTGCAGCTGCCATTGGCGGGCCAGGCGCAGGTAGACCAGCAGGTTGATCAGCAGCACCACGCTGCCCATCACCAACTGCATGCCATTGGTCAGCCCGGACGGGTAAATCAGCGGGATCAGGTAGTGCTCGATAAACCCATCGGCATACCCTTCCTGCCCGGCGTAATGGCGCAGCAGGTTTTCCCAGCGGGTCAGGGGGCAGGTCAGGTGAAACACCTCCACCGCCACCCCCCAGGCCGCCGCCGGCAGATGCAGCCACATCACGCCGCGCCACTTGAGCACCAGCAGCCCGCCGAACAGCACGAACAGAATGAACAGCAGGTGAAACAGCACCAGCCCATCGGCGGCAAATCGGAAGAACATCGTGACTCCTTTTTTTCTGATCCGGGTCCCTGGCGTCAGCGCCGCGGCGAATATACAGGTTGGGCCGGCGCATGCGAGGGGTTGCAGGTGAAAGAGGGGTAGTCTGGCGCGGTGACCGGATCAGCACTGCCCCTCGCCACAAGGTAAAAAACGCCATGCCCCGCTTAAGGGGCATGGCGTCTCTGGTGATTCGCTGGCCCGGTCAGGGGCAGCGCGCAGTCAGTCTCAGCTCACCACTCGATAGCACGGCACATACGCCGCGCCGCCCGGCAGTTTCATCCGGTGCTGCTCGACGAAGGCTTTAAGCAGCTTGTCCAGCGGCTGCATGATCGCAGGGTCGCCGTGGATGCTGTACGGGCCTTGTTCTTCGATCAGGCGGATGCCTTTGTCCTTGACGTTGCCGGCGACAATCCCGGAGAACGCGCGGCGCAGGTTGGCTGCCAGTTCATGGGGTGGCAGGTCGAGGCTCAGTTGCAGTTCGGCCATGTTGGCGTGGGTCGGGTCGAAGGGACGTTGCAGGCTTTCGTCGATCTTCAGCAGCCAGTTGAAGTGGAACGCATCGTTGCGCTCGCGACGGAACTGTTTGACCTGCTTGAGCCCCTCGGTCATCTGCCGGGCCACTTCGGCCGGGTTGTCGATGATGATTTCATAGTGGCGCTGGGCGGCATCGCCCAGGGTCGCGCCGACGAAGGCGTGCAGTTGTTCGAGGTAGGCCGCGGCGCTTTTCGGGCCGGTGAGGATCACCGGGAATGGCAGGTCGCGGTTGTCCGGGTGCATCAGGATGCCCAGCAGGTACAGGAATTCTTCAGCGGTGCCGGCGCCACCGGGGAAGATGATGATGCCGTGGCCGACGCGGACGAAGGCTTCCAGGCGCTTCTCGATATCCGGCAGGATCACCAATTCATTGACGATCGGGTTCGGGGCCTCGGCGGCGATGATGCCCGGCTCGGTCAGGCCCAGGTAGCGGCCGCCGCTCATGCGCTGCTTGGCGTGGGCGATGGTGGCGCCCTTCATCGGGCCCTTCATCACCCCCGGGCCGCAGCCGGTGCAGATGTCCAGTTTGCGCAGGCCCAGTTCGTGGCCGACCTTCTTGGTGTACTTGTATTCGTCGGTATTGATCGAGTGCCCGCCCCAGCACACCACCATCTTCGGCTCGACGCCGGGACGCAGGGTGCGCGCGTTGCGCAGCAGGTGGAACACGTAGTCGGTGATGCCCTGGGAGTCGCTCAGGTCGATGCGCTGGCTGTCCAGTTCGTTCTCGGTGTAGACGATGTCGCGCAGGGCGCTGAACAGCATTTCCCGGGTGCTGGCAATCATTTCGCCGTCGACGAATGCGTCGGCTGGCGCGTTCAGCAGCTCCAGGCGCACGCCGCGATCCTGCTGGTGAATACGCACTTCAAAGTCGTGGTAGGCGTCGAGGATGGTCTTGGCGTTGTCGACGTGGGCGCCGGTATTGAGGATGGCCAGGGCGCACTGGCGAAAGAGGGTGTAGATACTGCCTGAACCCGCTGCGCTCAATTGCTGGACTTCGCGTTGGGAGAGTGTTTCCAGGCTGCCTTTGGGGCTGACCGAGGCGTTGATGACTTGTCTTGGGGGCATTCTAAAATTCCCTGAAAGCGGAGCCACCGGGCCGGCTGGGGCCGATGGCGAAAAAAGTTGCACATCCAATCTGACCGCGTGCGCCGGTGATTTTCTCCGGTGGCGGTGCGCGAAAGCAAACTTCGGCGCGGGATCTGTCGCGCGGTGGATCTCTCTTCGGTATAGCGTTTTTCGCCGGGAAGGGAAATGTGCCGCGGCACGCAGTGTGCCAGAAGAGAGGGCGGCGAAGGGCGGGTGCTGAAGCCTTTGCTGGCTAAATGGCACAATGGCATCATTGGGCGCTGCTCAGTGCCGTATCATTCCAGGCAATCAAGAATGAATTTCTGCGCCGGTCGTGGCTCATAAGAGCAGATAGCGTCGTTCATCCGCTCAGTCGTCCATGCAGTCAGGGAGCAACAACCTCATGAATCCAGCCTCGTCCACCCGCGCCGATACCGCCCGCCGATTGATCCTGATCGTGGAGGATGAGCCGACGGTGCTGGAGTTCCTGTGCGAGATTCTGCAGGACGAAGGGTTTGCAACCCAGGCGTGCGCCAGTGCCGACCTGGCGTGGGAGTTTCTTCAAGAGCACGCCGCTGAGGTGTGCCTGCTGCTGACGGATATCACCATGCCCGGCCGGCTCAACGGTGCGAGCCTGGCCAACCTGGTGGGGGAGCATTGGCCGGCGATGCCGGTGGTGGTGATGTCCGGCTACGAAACGCCGGAGAGTTCCGGGGTTCGTCAGCCGGTGACGTTTATCCGCAAGCCCTGGACCATTGGCCAGATTGTCGATTGTGTCGAGGGCGCACTCGCCAAGGCCATGGCCCGCTGATCACTCCTTGACGCTCATGTACTCCTTGGCCCAGACGATGTAGTCCTCGGGCTGGGTGTAGGTGTGCGCCAGTTCGGTGGCGCTCAGGTCCGAGGCCTGGGTGAAGATCTGGCGCTGTTCGCGCAGGCAATCGTAGGTGGCCTTGATCGCGGCGAAGTAGGCGGCGTGGCCGTCGACCGCGATGCGCACACCGAGTTCGGCCAGGCGTGCGTCGTCGCGCAGGGCCGGATTGCCGTAGGTCACCAGCATCAGGGGCACAGTCAGGTGTTCGCTGATCTGCTCCAGTTGTTCGAAGTCACGCACGCCGACCATGCAGATGGCATCCGCGCCTGCACGCTGGTAGTGCTGGGTGCGGCTGATGATTTCCTGGATCGGCAGGATCGCCGCGTTGGTCCGGGCGATGATCGACAGCTCCGGGTCGACCCGGGCTTCCAGTGCCGCCCGGATCTTGCCCACGCCCTCGGCGACCGAGATCAGGTCGGTGGACTTGCGGCCGAATTGGGCCGGCAGCAGGGTGTCTTCGATGGTCAGGGCGGCGATGCCGGCACGCTCCAGTTCCACCACGGTGCGCATCACGTTGAGGGCGTTGCCATAGCCGTGGTCGGCGTCGGCGAGTACCGGCAGTTGGGCGACGCGGCCGATGCGGGTGGCCTGTTCGGCAAATTCGCTGAGGGTGATCAGGGCAAAGTCGGGTGCCGCCAGGACCTGCAGCGAGGCGACCGAACCACCGAGAATCCCCACTTCAAAACCCAGGTCGGCGGCGATTCGCGCGGACATCGGGTCGAAGACGGAAGCGGTGTGGTAGCAGGCGTTGGAGGCCATGAGTTCACGGAAGGCGCGGCGCAGATCTTGATGGGAAAGCCTGGACATAACAGCTCCGAATTTGAAACGAAAAGGTGCCGACACTAGGGCCGAGTC
Organism: Pseudomonas sp. CF161; assembly: GCF_000416215.1. Lineage (NCBI taxonomy): Bacteria > Pseudomonadati > Pseudomonadota > Gammaproteobacteria > Pseudomonadales > Pseudomonadaceae > Pseudomonas > Pseudomonas sp. CF161. The sequence continues at coordinate 96,858 of NZ_ATLP01000097.1, read as the reverse complement.
AATATTTGCTGTCGGTTTTCCTGAAGGTCTGTAGTGGATAGACCCAGAGTGAAACGCTGAGCTGGGCAGAGAAGATCGAAGCAAGCATGTACAAGGCTTCTTTATCCTGCGCGGGTGTTCGAAGCGAACAGGCAGGTTTGTTGTACGAAGCCACAGAGGAGCGGAAGGCTATCACGCTCTTAAAGTCGGGATGATGACGAGTTTGCATAGCATTATGCCGCAGCGGCATTGGATTTTTTTCTCAGACTGTAGGTCAGTCGGATTTATCCGGGGTGAAAGCGGGCACTTTCCGGCCCGAGAGGGCGACTGTGCTTGCCCCTGCCGGATAAATCGGGGAAGCTCCCGCGCGCCGGCGCCCCAGCCAGAAAAGGGCCCGTCTGAGCCACTGATGCAAGGAAGTCATAGATGACGTTGAAGGTAATGGTGATCGGTGGTTACGGAAATTTCGGCAGCATCGTCTGCCGTCATCTGGGCCAGATGCCGGGCGTGAGCCTGGTGAGTGCGGGGCGCAACCGGCAAAAGCTTGCGCAACAGCTCGACGAGCTGCGCCAGCAAGGTGCCCAGGATTGCAGCAGTTGGTGCGGCGATGCGATGGGGCCCCAGTTCACGGCGGCCCTGGGCAGCCTGGGCATCGAGCTGGTGATCCATACCGGCGGGCCCTTCCAGGGCCAGCCCTACACCGTGGCCCGGGCCTGCATCGAGGCCAGGGTCAATTACTGCGACCTGGCCGACTGCCGGACCTTTGTCGGCGGCATCGGCGTGCTCGATCAGGCGGCGCGCGAGGCCGGGGTCACGCTGCTCAGCGGCTGCAGCTCGGTGCCGACCCTGGCGGCGGCGATCATCGACCAGCATCGGGCGCGCTTTGCCCGTATCGATCGCATCGAGCACGGTATTTCCTCCTCGGCGAAAATGCCCGGCCTGTCGACCATCGAAGGCGTGCTGGCCTATGCCGGCAAGCCGATCCAGCAACTCAAGAACGGCCGGCCGTACCCGGTGATCGCCTGGCAGGGCCTGACCCTGCGCAAGATGCCGTACCTGGGCAGCCGTTTGCTGGCCAACGTCGACGTGCCGGACCTGGACCTGTTCGCCGAGCGCTACGGCGCCCACACCCTGGTGTTCAAGGCCGGCGCCGGGCTGAAGATCGCCGGCCTGGCCAATGCCCTGCTGGCCCAGGCGGTGCGGTTCGGGCTGGTGCGTTCGACCCGAGCCTGGGCGGCCCGGCTCTACCGTTGCGGCCTGTGGTTCGAAAAACTCGGCGACGGTCAGAGCGCGATGTATATCGACGTCCAGGGGCAGGGCGTCGACGGCCAACCCCTGGCCATGACTGCGCAACTGACCGCCGCCAACGACAAGGGGCCGCAGATTCCCAGCTGCGCCGCCGTGGCCCTGACCCGCAAACTGCTCGACGGCCACGTGCCGCAACCCGGGGCTCGGGCCTGTGTCGGTGAAGTGACCCTCGACGAGTATCTGGCCGCCATCAACGACCCGGAAAACCTCAAAATCGAGTCCTGGTTCTCCGCCGGGAACGCCTGAGACGCCGCGCCAGGCGCGCTTGCCAGCTATCTTGGCGGGCGCGCGATATCAGGCTTAGAGTGATGGCACAATGGTATTTTTGTAGGACAAATTGACGGTAAAAAGTATCAACTGAGAATGAGTATTGATAATATTCGGTACCATTCTTGTCGGGCTCCTGTTGTGCCCGGCATCTCTCTAAGGGCAGTCCGTTGATGCGTCGAACTCTGGTTTCTCTGTGTGTGATCCAAGCCATTTCCCAGGCCGCCTGGGCGGAATCGGCAGCCACTGATAGGTCGACAATCGAGTTGCAGGCGATTGATATCAACGGCACCACCGAAGAGCAGGCCCAGGGCCCGGTCCAGGGTTATCGCGCCACCCGTTCCGCCAGCGCCACCCGCACCGACACCTCGATTCATGAAACCCCGCAATCCATCAGCGTGGTCACCCGCGACGCCGTGGAAGACCTCGGCGCCACGCGCCTGCAGGATGCCCTGGACTACGCCGGCGGCGTGGGCCGGGCGAACAATTTCGGCGGCCAGGGCCTAACCACCTTCACCGTGCGCGGCTTTACCACCGGCGAGTTCTACCGCAACGGTTTCCCGATCAACCGCGGCTACCCGAACATGCCTGACGCCAACACCATCGAGCGCCTGGAGGTGCTGCGCGGTCCGGCCACCATGCTCTATGGTCGAGGCGACCCGGGCGGCACCTTCAACGTGGTGTCCAAGCAGCCGCTGAAAGAGTCGGCGGTGACCCTGGGCAGCCAGCTCAGCGACCAGGGCATGCGCCGTGGCACCCTGGACGCCTCGGGGCCGCTGGACCAGGAGGGGCGTTTCGCCTACCGTCTGAATGTCATCGGCGAGGGCGGCGACACCTTCCGCGATCATGTGCAGACCGAGCGCTACGGCGTGACCCCGGTGCTCAGCTGGCAGATCGACGACCGTACCAGGATCACCTTCGAGGGGGACTTCATGCGCAACAATGCGCCCCTGGATCGCGGTGTGACCCGCTATCCGGCGCAGATCGGCGTGGCCTCGCGCGAGACCTTCTTTGGCGAGAAGGACATCGGCAAGCTGCACAACGACAACAACATGGGCCAACTGCGCTTCGAGCATTTCCTCAACGACGACTGGACCCTGGGCGGTGGTGCGCAGATCCTCGACGGCTCGCTGGCCGGCAACGGCATCGAGGCCAATGGCATTGCCGCCGACGGTCGCACCCTGGGGCGCAACTTCAACTACCGCAAGCTGGAGTGGCGTGACCGCGACTACCAGTTGAACCTCACCGGGCATTTCTCCCTGGCGGGTTTCGAGCACACCCTGCTCACCGGCGTCGAGTACGAAGACTACGATTACCAGTCGATCATCCAGCGCTCCGCGGGCGGCATCAGTTACCCCATCGATATCTTCGACCCGGTCTACGGCCAGGCCCGCCCGGCGCTGACCCGCACCACCACCCATGACCAGGAAAACCTCAAGACCTACGCCGCCTTCGTCCAGGACCAAGTGAGCCTGGCCGAGAACCTCAAGGCCCTGGTGGGCGCGCGTTTCGAGCGTTTCGAACATGACTACGACAGCTACCTGGCCGGCACGCCGAGCTGGACCAACAGCGACAACGCGGTGACCCCGCGCGCCGGGCTGCTCTACAACCTGACGCCGACCGTGGCGGTGTATGCCGACGCTGCGCGTTCCTTCAAGCCGAACACCGGCGCGGCGCGCACCGGTGGTGGCTTCAAGCCGGAGGAGGGCAAGTCCTATGAAGTGGGGGTCAAGTGGGAAGCCCTGGAGCGCCAGTTGAGCGTGGACGCGGCGCTCTACCAGATTGAAAAGCGCAACGTGCTGACGGCCGATCCGGTGGATTCGACGTTCAGCGTCGCCGCCGGCGAAGTGCGCAGCCGTGGCCTGGACCTGAACGTGGCCGGCAACCTGACCCCGGAATGGCGGATGATCGGTGGCTACGCCTATGTCGACGCCGAGGTCACCAAGGACAACCGCCTGGCCTCGGGTACGCGCCTGCTGAACATTCCGCGCAACAGCTTCAGCCTGCTCAATGTCTACGAGTTCCAGGACGGCGGGCTCAAGGGTCTGGGCCTGGGGCTGGGGGCCAAGTACGTCGCCGAGCGCGCCGGGCAGACAGCGGCCAACGCCTTCAGCATGGACAGCTACCGGGTGTTCGACCTGCTCAGCTACTACAAGCTCAACCAGCACGTGCGCCTGAACCTGGACGTGAAGAACCTGTTCAACGCCGACTATGACGAAGGTGCCTTCGGCAACGTCTACGCCTACCCGGGCGCGCCGCGCACGGTGCAGATGGGGATTGCCTACACCCTGTAGGGCGTCTGTATTCCGGCACGCGGGCGGCAACCCCCGCGCGCCGGCCGGGGCTTAGCAGACCAGGGGTTTGGCGAAACTCTTCCAGAACATCCAGCGCCGCACTTCGTGGTGATCGCCGGTGCCGATCTGCCATTGCGGGCGCCCGGCGTCCAGCTCGATCTGCACGATGATCCCGGCGCAGGTGGCCGCCACCAGGGTCTTGCCGTCGGGGCTGATGTCCATCGCGCAGAAGGACGAACCGACATAGTGCTGCCAGCGCTCCTCGCCGGTTTCACTGAAGGCCCGCAGGTAGCCGTAGGCGTCGCCGACGATGAACTCGTCGTGGCGGGCCGCGCCGGCATAGACCCGGGCACCTTCCTGCAACACCGGGGTGCGTGGGTCATCGCTGTAGAAGTCGGTGCGCAGGCCCGGCAGATCGGCCACCGCCACCCCCAGGGTGCCGCCGTTGTAGAAGTGGCAGGCATTGAGGATCAGGCGGTCGCCGGTCTGGTTGAACATCGCGAAGTGCGGGTATTCACCGGCCGGGCCGACCTCGGCCACCACCTCCAACTGGGCGTTGAGTACCAGGTGATGGCCGCACTGTTCGCCGATGGCGATCCACTGGCCGTCGGGGGAGATCGCCCCGTGCTCCATGGACAGGCCCACGGCCAGGTCATCGGGGTCGACACCGTCGGCCAGGTCTTTGTCGAACTCTTCCGGGCGCCGCAGGACCCGGGTAGCGCCTTCGGCGTGCAGCACGAAGATCCCGTCCGAACTCACCAGCAGCACCCGCTGGCCATCGGGGAAGGGGATCAGGGCGCTGGGCAGTATTTCTGCGTCTTCTTCCAGTACCAGGCTGTCCGGCAGGCCTTCACGCCCGGTGGGCCAGGGGAACTCGGCCACTTGCGGGCCGTTCCAGCCGTCGGTGACGCGCACGCCGCTGGGCACTGACCAGGCAAAGAAGCGGCGCTGCGGGCAACGTCCGAAGAACTCGCCCTGGCTGACTGTTTCAATGCGCTGCCCATTGATATGCACCACGTGCCCGCCTTCATAGGGGGCGCCGATGCGTGCCAGCAGGCTGCCGTCGTCCAGCAGCGCCAGGGCCGGGATCGAACGCCCTTCCTGCTCCAGGCGCGAATGCAGCGGGAAGTGCGCCGGCGGCCACTGTTCGCGCCAGGCGGCGAACGCGGCGGCGTCCCGGGGTTGCTGGTTGAGGGTTTCGAGGGCGGCTTGCCAGGCATTCAGCAGGTGTTCGGTTTGCGGCAGTGTCGGCTCTTTGAGCCCGTCCCACCCTTGGGCCATGCCGTCTTGCACGTATTGGTTGATGGCGCGGGTGTAGTGCATCACGGCGCTGTGCCACTGCTGTTGAGGGGAGGCTGTTCGAGGATCGGTCATGGCCAGAGGACTCCTTGTTCCGGCAATTCAGGGGAGAGGTCGCGCATTGACGCCGCCAATGTGGACCGCAAGCGGGCGCACTCTATCCGCAGCCCGGGCATTTTTTTCGCCCGGCGCCGCAGCGGGCGCCCGGCGTCAGCCGGTGTAGCTGGACACCCGATTGCGTCCGGCATGCTTCGAGGCGTACAGCGCCTGGTCGGCCCAGCCGATCAGACAGCGGTGGTCCTGGGTCGGGCGGTCGAGGCTGGCGACACCGAGGCTGATGGTGAAGCGGATGCTTTGACCCTGATGGATGACTTCCTGCTGCTCGACCGCCTGGCGCAGGCGTTCGGCCAGTTTGCAGGCGCCGTCATGGTCGGTGTGGGGCAGGAGCAGGGCAAACTCTTCGCCGCCGTAGCGCCCGGCCACATCGCCTGCGCGCACGTGCTGGCGGATCAGGGTCGAGACCTGGCGGATCACCGCGTCGCCGGCGGGGTGGCCGTAGCGATCATTGATCGACTTGAAGTGATCGATATCGAGCATCACCAGGGACATGCCGTGGCTCTGCCGGTGGTAGGCCAACTCCACGCTCTGCTCCCAGTGCCCGCGGTTGTAGAGCTGGGTCAGGTGGTCGGTGCGCGACAGGTGCTGCAACTGGGCATTGGCGCCTTGCAGGGCCTGGCTGTTGATCGCCACATCGGTGACGTCATAGATCACCAGGCACACGTGGTGGATTTCGCTGTTGGACGAGCGTAGCGGCAGCAGGGTGGTGTTCTGGAACATGAACTCGCCCTGGCCGGTGATCGGCTGGTAGTTCTTGAACCGCACCAGGTACGGGCGCTGCTTCCAGATGGTGAAGGCCGGGGTGCCAAGGGCCACCACCCGGCCGAGCTTGCGGCTGAACCATTCCTGGTCGACCTCGGGAAACAGCTCGAAGAACGAGCGATCGATGGCGTCCTTGGATTGCACCCCGGAGCGGTTCTCCATAAAGCTGTTCCACACCTGGACCTGGCATTCGAGGTCCAGCACCACGATGCCGACGTCAATGCTCTGGACGATCGCCAGCAGCCAGTGCAGCTCACTAAAATCCATTCGGTTGCGCATGGGCTCAGCTCATCAGGTAGGAAAGTTTTTGCTCCAACAGCTCCATGGAGCCTTCGGTAAACAGCAGCAACAGGTCGAAGTGAATGTTCTGTTCTTCGAGGCTGTAGCTGATTTCCACGGCCTGGGTCTTGGCCCAGCGTTGCTGGTTGAGGCGGATCAATTCATCGATCGAGGTCTGTTCCCCCAGCACCTGCGGGTGGCCGACGGAAAAGAACACGTCCAGCTGGTCGGCGATGCTGCTCAGGCAGGCGCCGATCAGGACGCTGGAGAGGTCGATCAGCACTTCCATTTCCTGGTACTCGGCAGTGCCGTGCTCCATCAGCTTGGCGATGTCGGCGACCTCCGAGTCATAGAACATCAGCAAGGCCTCGCCGGCGATGCCACTGCCGATGTAGCTCTGGCAAATGGCGGTCAACTGCTGGGCGCGGTTGGCGTCGGCCAGCAGCATCTGCAGCTCGCCGGCTTCGAGCACATTGACGTGGGGAATCGGCAGGTGCACGAACACTTCGAGCACCTTGGCGATCAGCGCCGCGGCGTAGCCCATGGACACGTTGACCGTTTCGCGGAAGGCGTCGCGAAAGGTCACTTGCGGAGCCGGAGAGGGCGCCAGGGCCGGGACCTGGGCCGTGCCGTCGAGCAGGCGCAGTTCGCCGAGCAGCGCGCGCAACTGGTCCGGGTCGAAGGGCTTTTTCAGGAAGGCCCGGGCGCCCAGCTCGCGGGCCCGGCGAATGGCTTCTTCCTGCACATCGCCGGAGATCACAATGATCTGCGCCTCGATGCCTTCGGCCTGGACCGCGCTCAACAGCTGGTAGCCATCCATCACCGGCATGGTCAGGTCCAGCAGCACCACCTGGCCCAGCCCCTGGCGCAATGCCTCAAGCCCCTCCTGACCGTTGCAGGCCTGGGTGACAGAGACTCGCCATTCGCTGGGCAGGGTTCGCAGTACCTGCTTCCTGGCCATGCTCGAATCATCACAGACCAATAAGGGGATCATGGGTAGACAGGGTTCATTGCGAAATATCCAGGCAGCCGCGGACTATTTCAGGAAGTGCGGTGCGGTCCTTGCGCGGCCACTTCTTGAACGGGTTTTTTTATGCAGCGCGCACTATAGAGTGGCCGATGCTGATAGAACAAGCCAGTTTGACGCTGTATCGGGCTTATATAAGGAGTGCCGATCAGCTTGTTTATTCGCGTGGTTTATTCTGCGCCGCAAGTGCCGGCCCGGGCTGGTGAAAGGTGCGTGTTATCTGGCGCCAGACGATTGGCGGCAGGCTTCGCGGGTGGAACTTCGATTAACAAAAGTTTGAAATCAAGCTATTGAGCTGAGTCAGTCTTTATTGATTGAACAGCAACTTTTCCTGGTGATTGTTGGTCATTACCGTTCATGAGTTGTTTATGGGCGTTGCACAGTTCTGTTGCACTCTTGTGGTGCTCGGTTAGTGCAATTGTTGATTGTGTGAGTGGCCGGGTTCGGGTCGATCTGCGCGAGCTATTGGGGCACGCCCGTGCTCGATCCCGGGGCTGCAGGTTAAGATTGCCGGCACTTTTTACCGGCGACGCCGTCAATAGGCGGACCCGTACGATCGACCCCAAGGAGCGACATGATGTCCGACACCCCCCTCGAGCAAGACGAGCTGCCATCGACCGTGGGCTGGGACGGGATTTCCCAGCGCCTGGAAGCGCTGTATCCCGGCCAGGAACCCCAGCATTTCGGCACCATCATTTCCTACAGCCTGGGCGGCAACGATCCGTTGGACGGCATCAGCGTCTACAAGAACCTGGAGCCGCTGCCCCATTGGCACTTCGTCACCTACGGCTTTTCCGAGCTGTACGCCAAGGAAAACGACAACGCGCAGACCAGCGGCTTTGGTTTCGAGCTGACCTTCCGCCTGGCCTGCGCCGCGGATGAAGCCCATCCGCCCACCTGGGCGATGAACTTTTTGCAGAACCTGGCGCGCTATGTATTCGGCAGCGGCAATGTGTTCCGTGATGGCGACTGGATGCCGGCCAACGGCCCGATTGCCCGCGACCAGCCGACGCAGATCTGCTCCATGGCCTTTATCAGCGACCCGCAATTGCCCGAGTTGGACACCGCCAACGGCAGCCTGACGTTCCTGCAGGTGGTGGGCCTGACCGATGACGAAGAACAGGCCGCCAAGCGCTGGCGCACCCACAAGCTGCTGGATGTGCTGCTGCCTTATATGCCGCTCTGGATCACCGATCTAGAGCGTGAGTCGTTGCTCGACCGGGGCCAGGTTCGCCAGCAGATTGCCGAAGGCCTGAGCCGCGACGGATCCGCCAGCGGCTACCTGTACACCGACCTGCTGCAGGTGAGTCAGCAGGAGCGCCTGCTGCGCTCGACCCTGACCCGCATCACCCTGGCGGCGCGCCAGGCCGATGAACTGCTGGCCCTGTTGCCATTGCGCCTGCCATTCGGCAAGCCGTTCCTGGTGGCGGGGGCCGACTGGCAACTGCGTTTCGTGGCCGGGGAACAGGACCAGTTGCAGGTCGAAGACCAACTGCTGACCCTGACCCTGACGCCGGCGAGCCTCGACGAGTTGCTACGCACCCTCAAGCCGCAGGCCGGTGAATACCGGTTGGCCGGCTTCAAAGGGCTGGAGTGGCAGTTGCAGTAACGGGCGCTCAGCGCATCATCAGCCCGCCATCCACCGGGTACTGGCTGCCGGTGACGAACGAGGCGGCATCGGACAGCAGGAACAGCGCCACGGCTGCCGCTTCATCGGCGCTGCCCAGGCGTCCGAGCGGCACCTGGCGGGTGATGTGTCGATCAAAGTCCTGCTGCGCCTGGGGACCCAGAAAATCACGAAAGCCGGTGGCAATCGGCCCCGGCAGCAGCACGTTCACTCGAATCTGCCGTGCGCTCAAGGCACTGGCCCAGCAGCGTGCCATGGACACCAGCGCGCCTTTGCTGGCGGCGTACAGGCTGGCCATGGCGGCGGCTTCGTAGGCAGAGCTGGAGGCACTCACCAGGACCGACGCCCCCGGCTTGAGCAGCGGCGACAGCGCCGCCAGCTGCAAGGCCGGGCCGCGCACATTGGTTGCCAGCATGCGGTCGAACGCCTGGGCGTCGACCTGTTCCAGCGGGCCCAGCTCGGCGTAACCGGCATTCAGCCACAGGCCGTCGAGCAAGCCGGCGCCGGCCACCCAGTTCGCCAGTGCCTGGCCGGTGTCGGCGGTTGCGGCGTCGTTGCGCAGGGCCCGGCCATTGGCGCCCAAGGTTGCGGCAGCGGCTTCCACCCGCTGTGGATCGACCCCGGTGACCCAGGCCTCTCCGCCTTCGGCAATGATGCTTTTGGCCGCGGCATGGCCCATGCCGCGGGTGCCGCCGGTAATCAGAATGCGTTTCCCTTCAAACCTGCCCATGGTCCTGGAGCTCCTCGATAGATAGCGGAAGCGCCAGGATTTCACCCTCGGATTGATTAGAGAATGCCGTAGTATCGCCATGGCTTATTAAGTTGGAGATACATAATGCGTGGCAGTGAACATGCCGAGCTGCGGGCCTTCGTCGCAGTCGCCGAGCAGGGCAACTTCGCCCGTGCGGCGGCCCATCTGGGCGTCTCGGCCTCGGCGCTGAGCCAGACCATCCGTCATCTGGAGGAGCGCCTCGGCGCTCGTCTGTTGAACCGGACCACGCGCAGCGTGAGCCTGACCGAGATCGGCAGCGGCCTGCTGGATCGGCTGCGGCCGGCCCTGGCCGATATCGATGCGGCGGTGGCGACGGCCATGGGCGCAGCCCACGCAGTGCCGGCCGGCAGGGTGCGAATCAACAGCACCCGGGATGCCGCGCTGCATTACCTGGCGCCGCTGCTGGCCGGGTTTATGCGGGCTCATCCGCTGATCAGCCTGGATGTGGTGGTCGACGACCGCCTGGTGGACATTGTCGCCGGCGGCTTTGATATCGGCATCCGCCTGGGCGAGCGCCTGGAGCAGGACATGCACGCCCTGAGCCTGAGCGGTGAGCTGCGGATGATGGTGGTGGCCGCCCCCGAGTATCTGCAGCGCCATGGCACACCGCGCACGCCCCAGGACCTGCGCGGGCATCAGTGCCTGTCCTACCGCTGGCCGACGGATAACAGCGTCTATCGCTGGGAGTTCGAAAAGCGTGGTCGCGCGCTGCAAGTGGCGGTGGAGGGCGCCCTGGTGGTCAGTGATCCGCAACTGCTGACCCCGATCGTGCTGGCGGGGGCCGGTATCGCCTACGTATTCGCCCATCAGGTCCAGGCCCTGGTGGAGCAGGGGCGGCTGGTGCACCTGCTGGCCGACTGGACGCCGGCGTTTCCCGGGTTCTATCTGTATTACTTCAGCCAACGGCAGATGGCCCCGGCAGTGCGCGCGTTTATCGACTTCGTGGGTCAGGGGCTGCCGTCGATTCAGGCCGGGAAGGCGCTTTTGACCGATTAAAATGTCAGATTTTGAGTCGCGGCCTGGACCTTTTCCCGCAATGCGCAATCATTAGAACGTGGAAAATCAACAGGAGAGACGCATGTTCATTCGGTCATTGACCCTCGCAACCCTGCTCGCTGTCGCCGGTCCCCTGCTGGCCGCCGACAATGACGGCCCGCTGGCCCAGGAGCTGGGCAAGGCGCGCCCGCTGATAGTCATCGCCCCCAGCAGCGTCGATCCGACACTGATGAGCCTGAAGAAGTCGCTGGACGAGCCGGCCAATCGCCAGGCCTTTACCGAACGCAACATGGTGCTCTACACGGTGATCAACACCATGGGCCAGCGCGACGGCAAGGACCTCGATCCGCAATCCACCATGGCCCTGATCCGCAGCCTCAAGCTCGGGGCGGGGGCCCAGACCAAGGTGATCCTGGTGGGCAAGGACGGCGAGAAGAAGCTCGAACACTCCGGCGCCATTGAACTCAAGGAAGTCTTCGCCACCATCGACCAGATGCCCATGGCGGAAAAAGAAGCCACCGCCCCCGCGCCAGCCCCGGAACCCGAAGCCAAACCGGCCCACGCCGGCAAGGCGGGCAAGGCCGCGAAACCGGCGGGCCCGGCCAAGCCCCTGGATGACTGAACACCAAACGCGGGCAGGGGCGAGGCCGTGCGCCCCTTGACCGGCAACCAACCCCATCGGGTACCTTAGGCCACTCGTTTTTCTGGCCGGGTACCGCTTCCCATGTCTTCACGCCGCTCGACCCTGATCGCCCTGCTGGTGGCGGTGACCTTTTTCATGGAAAACCTCGACGCCACGGTGATCGCCACCGCGCTGCCGGACATGGCCCGCACCTTTGGCGTGGCCGCCGTGGACCTGAACATCGGCATGAGCGCCTACATGCTGGCGCTCGCGGTGTTTATCCCCATCAGCGGCTGGCTCGCCGACCGCTTCGGTTCGCGCTGGGTATTCGGTTCGGCCATCGTCCTGTTCAGTGTCTCGTCCCTGCTGTGCGGCTTGAGCGATAGCTTGCAGACCTTTGTCGCGGCCCGGGTGCTGCAAGGCATCAGCGGCGCGATGATGGTCCCGGTGGGGCGCCTGGCGGTGTTGCGGGTCACTGAAAAGAAGGACCTGGTGCGGGCGATTTCCTTCATTACCTGGCCGGGCCTGGTGGCACCGATCCTGGGGCCGCCGCTGGGCGGGTTTATCGTCACTCATGCCTCCTGGCCCTGGATCTTCTACCTCAATCTGCCCCTCGGTCTGCTGGCCCTGATCGCCGCGCTGGTGCTGCTGCCCAGGCGCGACGAGCTTCGTTCGCGCCGCTTCGACCTGGCTGGCTTCGTGCTGGTGGGCGGCGCCTGTGCGGCGCTTCTGTATGGGGTCGAGCTGCTCGGCCTGGGGCGCGCCCAGTGGTGGCCGGGGCTGATTCTGGCCGGTGCCGGGCTGCTGCTGGCGGCCCTGGCCTGGGCCCATATGCGCCGCCGTGCAGAACCGCTGTTGCGCCTGACGGTGATCGGGGTACGCACCTTTGGCGTCAGCCTGTTCAGCGGTTCGCTGTTTCGCATCGCCATCAGCACCTTGCCGTTTCTGTTGCCGCTGATGTTCCAGCTCGGGTTCGGGCTGTCGGCGCTGGATGCCGGGTTGCTGGTGCTGGCGGTGTTTGCCGGCAACCTGGCGATGAAACCCTTCACCACGGCGCTGATGCAGCGCTGGGGATTTCGTCCGGTGCTGCTGGTCAATGGCATTCTCGGCGCCCTAGCGATTGCCGCCTGCGCCTGGCTGGAACCACGCATGGGGTGGCCGCTGATTATGGTGATCCTGTTTGTCGGCGGCTTGTCCCGTTCGATGCAGTTCACCGCGTTCAACACCCTGGGATTTGCCGACGTGCCCAAGGAGCAAATGAGCGATGCCTCGACCCTGTTCAGTATGTTTTTCCAGCTGAGCATGGGCCTGGGAGTGGCCATCGGCGCCTTGCTGCTGCGCCTGGCGATGGCTGCCCATGGCAATGATGGGCAGGCCGCCACGGCGGATTTTCAGCTGAGCTTTCTGTGGGTTGCGCTGATCGCCCTGCTGGCCTTGCTGGGCACCTTGCGCCTGCCGGCCAAGGCCGGGGAGGCGGTGCTGCAATCCAGGTAAGGCGCCGTGCTCAGGCGCGGCCCAGGGCCCGGCACAGGCCCTGGACGATCAACTCCACCTCGTCGGCATCGATCACCAGGGGCGGCAGCAAACGGATAGTCTGGCCCCGGGTGACATTGATCAGCAGGCCCTGTTCGCGGGCCGCGAGCCCCACCAGGTCGGGCTGCGGGCGCTTGAGTTCGATGCCGATCATCAGCCCCAGGCCGCGCACCTGAAGCACCTCGGGGTGGGTCCTGAGTTCGTTGCGCAGGCGTTGCAGCAGTTGCTCGCCCTGGCACCGGGCGTTGGCCAGCAGATCCTGTTCCTCGATGATCTGCAGCACGGTGCAGGCCACCCGGCACGCCAGGGGGTTGCCGCCAAAGGTGCTGCCGTGGCTGCCGGGGGTGAACAGTTGCGCGGCCTTGCCCCGGGCCAGGCAGGCGCCGATGGGAATGCCGTTGCCCAGGCCCTTGGCCAGGGTCATCACATCCGGCACCACCTGTTCATGCTGGCAGGCGAACCAGTGGCCGGTGCGCCCGATACCGGTCTGGATCTCATCCAGCATCAGCAACCAGTCGCGCCGATGGCACAAGGCGCGGACCGCCTTGAGGTAACCCGGCGGCGGCAGTTGCACACCGCTTTCGCCCTGGATCGGCTCCATCAGCACGGCGCTGATGCGTTGCCCGTATTCGCTGGCAATGTGCTCCAGGGCGACGATGTCGCCAAACGCCACCTTGATGAAATCCCCCGGCAGGCAGCCGAACCCGAGGCGCACCGCAGGCCCGTCGCTGGCTGACAGGGTGCCCAGGGTGCGCCCGTGGAAGGCGTTTTCCATGACCACCACCAGGGGCTGCTGGATGCCTTTGTTCCAGGCGTGCAGGCGGGCCAGCTTGAGCGCGGTTTCATTGGCCTCGGCCCCGGAATTGTTGAAGAACGCACGCTCCATCCCGGCCAGGGCGGTGAGCTTTTGCGCCAGTTGTTGCTGCCAGTCGATGGTGTAGAGGTTGGAGGTGTGCAGCAGCAAACCGGCCTGTTCGCTGATGGCCTGGACCAGCTTGGGGTGGGAGTGGCCGACACCGGTCACCGCGACGCCGGCCACCGCATCCAGGTATTCGCGGCCGGCCTGATCCCAGAGACGGGTGCCCAGCCCTCTGATGAAGCTCAGAGGCTGGGGTTGGTAGGTGTGCATCAGGCTGGTGGCGGGCATGGGGTGAAACTCCATCTCGGGTGGGGGTTTTCCAGTATCTTTGGCCACCGGTGCTGGATAAACGCGCTAAGTCTTTAATGATCTTCAATCAGGGCTTGATAATGGATGTGTTCCTGGCGATGTCGGTGTACGTCAAGGTGGTGGAGAGCGGCAGCATGACGGCTGCGGCGAATGAGTGCGGGCTGTCGACCACCATGGTCGGCAACCACGTGCGGGCACTGGAAGAGCGCCTGGGCGTCAGCCTGCTCAACCGCACCACACGCCGCCAGCGCCTCACCGAGTTCGGCGCCGATTACTACCAGCGCTGCCTCGCGGTGCTGGGGCTGGTGGCCGACTCCGAACGCCTGGCCGAGCAGGCCCAGGGCGAGCCAGCGGGGATCCTGCGCATTACCGCGCCACTGACCTTCGGCACCGAGCGCCTGGCGCCGGCCCTCAGCGAGTTCTTGCAGCGCTGCCCGCAGGTCAAGGTCGACGTGGTGCTGGCCAACCAGCGCCACGATCTGATCGACAGCGGTTTCGACGTGGCGATTCGCCTGGGCAATCTCGAGCCATCGGCGCTGATCGCCCGGCCGCTGCAGGACTACACCCTGACCATTTGCGCCGCTCCGGACTACCTGCGGCGCTGTGGTACGCCGCAGACGCCTGGCGATCTGCAGCAGCACAATTGCCTGGCATTCGCCTATCCGGCCGGGGATGAGTGGAGTTCCACCGCCCGCCAGTGGCCGCTGAGCGGGCCCGAGGGCGAGGTGCTGGTGCCGGTGTCCGGTTCGCTGGTGATCAACTCGTCGGCCGGCTTGTATCAGGCGGCCCGCGCCGGGCTGGGGGTGGTGATGCTGCCCGACGCCCTGGTCCAGGACGATCTGGAGCAGGGGCGGCTGGTGGCGGTGCTGCAGGGCTACCAACTGCCCCGGCGCGCGACCCACCTGCTGTACGCCCAGGACCGCTACCGGCTGCCCAAGCTGCGCAGTTTCGTCGAGTTTGCCCTGGAGAAGTGGG
This sequence comes from Pseudomonas sp. CF161, assembly GCF_000416215.1. Lineage (NCBI taxonomy): Bacteria > Pseudomonadati > Pseudomonadota > Gammaproteobacteria > Pseudomonadales > Pseudomonadaceae > Pseudomonas > Pseudomonas sp. CF161. The sequence goes on along the minus strand of NZ_ATLP01000097.1, from coordinate 81,833 downwards.
GCCGGGCGCCTTAGCACCGGTTCACGATCGGCAGCAGAGGGCTCATGGGGCGTTCAAGATGGCGTCCCCAAACATCCCTTGCTCGATCGTGAACAGGTTCCTAGGCCGACTCGCTGGCGAGCAGCAGCATGGCCGCCGACAGGGTATGGCCGTCGGTGATCTTGCCGCCGGCAATCAGGCGCATCAGCTCCTGGCGGGTCACCCACAGCAACTCATCCACTTCGCCGTCGGTGTCGCCGGCCGTCTGGTCGTCGATCAACACCTGGCACACCGCGACCGCACTGGCGATCAGCGAGGTGTTGCTGTGCAGCAGGCCCAGGTCCTTGACCTCTCGGGCCTGCCAGCCGGTTTCTTCCAGCAGTTCGCGGACGGCGGCGTCACGCGGGCTTTCACCCGCGTCGATGGCGCCCCGGGGAAACTCCAGGGACATGCCGCCGATGGCCCGGCGCTTGAGGTGGGCCAGCATCAGGCGGCCATCGGCCAGGGTCGGTACGGTGACCACGCCATTTACCGCCTGGGGCTCCTTGATGATGAAGTAGCCGTTCTCACGCACGACCTTGAAATACGGGGTTTGCAGCAGGGTTTCGTCAGCGGGCTTCATGCGCGGTATTACTCCAGAAAGCAGCGATCAAAAAGGTACAGCTGGGCAGGCTTGAGGTTGGCCAGGGTGGCTTGCGGGCGGCCACCGTCGCCGCTTTTCTTGCGTCCGGTTTCTGCCAGGTGGCCGGCTTCGCCCATCTTCAGCAAGCGTTGGCGGATGCTGGTTTTCAGCACCGGGCGGGCCAGCACCAGGGAAAAGATGCTCACCGCTTCCGGGGCGCTGAACTCGTTGCCGAGAAACATCAGCGGCAGGCTGCTGTAGAGCGACTTCGACAGCAGGCGTTCGTGCACCGCGGCCACCAGGCGGTTGTGGTCGAATGGCAGTTTGAAGCTGGCGCTGGCGACCTCGTTCAGGGGCTGGAATACCTGATGCTCGGCCAGCGGCACCGGGTCGCTGACGATGGCCAGGTAAAAGGTCGAGGACGACCAGCAGCGGGGGTCGCGAAAGGCGTCCCCCACAGTGCCGACCTGTTCGATCCAGGCCAGGGGCATGTCGACTTTGCTCGAGGCGCGCAGGCGTTCCACGGCGTCCTCCAGACTCAGGTCGACGACGTCGCCGTTGACCACGATCCCGGGCAGGGCCCAGTGCCCGGCGAAGGGTTCGCCGTCACGTTTGTTGAGGAGGATTTCCAGCGCCTGGGTGTCCCGGCAGTAGCGCAGTACACACAGGTCGATGGTGTGCAGGTAGGCGCTTTGTTTGGCGGTGCGGTCTTGCATGTCAGTTCCCGTGGGCGGCGTAGAGGCCGTAGTTTAGCGGATCCATGCCCGGTGCCATCCAGTGGCTGGGCAGGCTTTCACCCTGGGCCAGGCGTTCACGCATGGCGGTGCTGCGCACGCCGATCTGTTCCTCGACGCAGAGCACGGAAAACCGCTGCAGCAATTCGGCGCCGCGATAGAAGCTGGGCAGCAGGGCCTGCACGTCTTCGCCCACCACCAGCGCGATCTGCTGGTCGGGAATGTCGAGGCCGGCGGCCAGGCGATCGAGCAGGGTGTAGCTGTAGATCGCGCCTTCAACCTCGCGCGCCAGCTGTTGCTCGATGCGGCTCACCCTGACCTCGGCGGCACAACGGTCTTGCACATGGGCCACGATGGTTTGCAGCCAATTCATGCGCAGCTCGAAATCGGCCATGCGCTTGCCATAAGGGTGGCGGAAGCTGGGCGCCACCAGCACCCGGCGTGCCTGGCGCGAGGCTTGGATCATGACTTGGGCGTGGCCGGCATGGGGTGGATTGAACGCACCGCCATAAAGGGCTATCTCATACATCGTGGGCTCTCCCTGTTGGTACATGACGTGTACCTTAGCATCGAATTCTGCAAAGGGATATGCCTCAGGTTGTCGCACGTATTGTCTAGATAGTGCTTGGTAAAGGTCGGCATGAAAAATAGTTGCCGTGAGTTGTTGATATGAAAGTACATGACGTGTACCTTATGTTCCATGCAGAGGAGAGACCCGCCATGAACGCTTCAACCCTGAAAACCGCTTCCTTCGATGTCGATGCGCAAAAGAGCTTCACCCCGTTGTGCCCTGACGAGCTGCCGGTAGCCGGTGGCGATCGCATCGGCGGCGAGCTGAACTTCATGGCGAGCCTGGCCAGCCTGCGGGTCGGCAGCAAGGATGCCCACAGCCCGCAAGCACCGTGGGTCGTGGCCGAGCACTCGCAGATGCTGCAGCCCACCGGCCTGGAACATGCCGACATCACCTGGGTCAGCCACTGCGTACCCGGCACCGAAGGATTCACCCTGCTGGACGAGCTGCCGACGCCCTACGACTACGACTACTTCGTGTGGAAGGGCGTGGAACCGGACCTGCACCCTTACGGCGCCTGCTACCACGACCTGCACGGCAAGCTGTCCACCGGGGTCATCGAGTACCTGCGCAGCCAGGGGGTGGCCCAGGTGATAGTCGGCGGCCTGGCCCTGGACTTCTGCGTCAAGACCACCGCCCTGCAACTGGCCGCCGCCGGGTTCAAGGTGATCATCCACTTGCCGGCCTGCCGCGCCATCAGCGAGCCGGGCGCCGAACAGGCCATCCGTGACATGCAGCAAGCGGGGATCTCGATGGGCGAGACCCGTGAACAGACCGCCGAATTGGCAAGCGCATAAGGAACCACCATGGAAAGTGCATTCGATCGCAGCAACGGTGTCATCCAGAGTCTGCTGGACACTGATTACTACACCTTCACCATGATGCAGGCGGTGTTGCACCAGCACCCCAATGTTGAAGTCGAGTACCTGTTTATCGTGCGCTCCAAGGAGCGGCTCGGGCACTTGATCCCAGAGATTCGCGAAGAGCTGGAAAAGCTCGCCGGCCTGCAGATGCGCGAAGGTGAGCAACGCTTTCTGTTCAACAAGCGTTTTCGCGAGTACCTGACGCCGGACTTCGAACAGTTCCTCGGCCTGTTTCGCTTCAACCTGCGCTACATCCATGTCTCGGAGGTCGACGGCCAGCTGAATATCCGGGTTCGCGGGCCGATGCTGCACTGCATCATGTTCGAACAGCCGGTGCTGGCGATGGTCAGCGAGCTGCGCAACCGGGACAAATACCCGGACGTGGAGCTGGCCGATGTCACCCGCAAGCTGTATCAGAAATTCGAATGGCTGGAAAAAAACGCCAGCCGCGAAGAGCTCGCCGAATTGCGGGTTTCGGATTTCTCGACCCGTCGGCGCCTGTCGTTCCGGGCCCAGCGCGAAGTGGTCAATGTGATGCGCAGCGACTTCCCCGGGGTGTTCGTCGGCACCAGCAACGCGCACCTGGCCTATGAGTTCGACCTGCCGCTGATTGGCACCATGGCTCACCAATGGCTGATGGTGCACCAGCAACTGGGCCGCTTGCGCGAAAGCCAGAATGCGGCGCTGGAGAACTGGGTGCACGAGTACCGCGGTCGCCTGGGGATTGCCTTGACCGACTGCATCAGCACCGACTTTTTCCTCAAGGATTTCGACCTGTACTTCGCCAAGCTGTACGACGGTTTGCGCCAGGATTCGGGCGACCCCATCGTCTGGGCCGACAAGGTGCTGGGGCGCTATGCAGAGCTGGGTATCGACGCCCGGACCAAGGACCTGATGTTCTCCGACGGCCTGAACTTCGAGAAATGCCTGCCGATCCTGCGTCACGTGCGGGGCAAGGCCAGGTTCGGTTTCGGCATGGGCACCAGCCTGGCCTGCGACGTCGATGGCGTCGAGCCTTTGAGCATCGTGATGAAGCTGGTAAGGGTACACGGCGAGCCGGTGGTGAAGTTCTCCGATGACCCGATCAAGAACGTCTGTGAGGACGTGTCGTTCCTGCGCTATGCGGCGCAGGTGTTCAATGTTGACCTGAACAATCAGTAACGGGAGCTGGATATGAGCACGCAATTGCAAGACAGGATTGCCCTGGAACTGGGCATCGATCGGCAACTGGTGGCGGGCGGCGAGCAGGGAGAAATCAGCCGCCGAGTGGCGTTTATCAAGTCGGTGTTGCGCGGCTCCGGCTGCAAGGCGCTGGTGCTGGGCATCAGCGGCGGGGTGGACTCGCTGACCGCCGGGCGCCTGTGCCAACTGGCGGTGGAACAGCTGCGTGAGGAGGGCGCAGAGGCTCGGTTCATCGCGGTGCGCCTGCCGTACAAGACCCAGGCCGATGAGCGCGATGCCCAGGCGTCCCTGGACTTTATCCAGCCGGACCTGATCACCACCAGCAACATTGCGGCTTGCGTCGATGGGCTGATGGCAAGCATTCAGATCGAGGGCTTGCGCCCCAGTGCCGAGCTGACGGATTTCGCCAAGGGCAACGTCAAGGCCCGGGCACGGATGCTGGCGCAGTACGCCATCGCCAACTTCAGCCAGGGCCTGGTGGTGGGGACTGACCATGGGGCCGAGGCGTTGATGGGGTTCTTCACCAAGTTCGGCGACGGTGCCTGTGACCTGGCGCCGCTGTCCGGCCTGACCAAGACCCAGGTCCGGTTGCTGGCCGATGCCCTCGGCGCGCCTGCGCAACTGGTGTGCAAGGCGCCGACCGCCGACCTCGAGGAACTGGCCCCCGGCAAACTCGATGAGCAGGCCTACGGCTGCACTTACGAGGAGATCGATGCCTACCTGATGGGGCGCCCGGTGACCGAGCCCAGCCGCAACCTTATCGAGACCGCCTACCGCAACACCGCCCACAAACGCGAACTACCCCGCACGCCGAACAGCGGTTTGTAGCGGCTGCCGCAGGCTAATACCGCCTCATGCATCTGACACCCCACGGCGTCCTCGAGGGCCAGCGCAGCCTGGCGGCAGCGGTTACGCAGCGGTTACGGGGTGTCGGTTTTTTGGGCGGCGAGGTCGGCGCGGATCTGCTCGGCCAGTTGGCGGCAGTCGCGGGTGCCGAGGAGGCGGTCGATGCCTTCGATTCTTGCCAGCGCCTGTTCGATATCGAAGGCCCGGCCTTCGAGTACATCCAGCGCGTTGTTGTGCAGGGCGTACGCCAGGTTGGCGGCGAGGCTGACCCCCAGGTCGCCGTCGGTGCAGGCGCCGAACTTGTGCGACAGCTGCTGGCGCATGTGGTACAGGGCCAGGGCGAAGAGGCGTTCTTGGGGTGTGCTCATGTCAGGCTCCGGCGATCAAAAGGTGCGTTTCAGTCCGGCCATTTGCGCAGGGCGGCGCGGCAGTCGTCGGTCAGGGCGGGCAGGTGTTCGGCCAGCTCCGGCCAGCCCATCTGCTCGAGCGCTTCGCTGGCCATTTCGCGCAAGGGCGCCCATTGCGGGTCTTCGAAGCCATTGCTCTCGAGGGTGCCGTAGGCGGCCGGGCTCAAGGCTTCGCAGGCGCTCAATAACCTGCGCAGCAGCCGGCACAACTGCGGCTGCAGGTGCTCGGGAAAGCGTTGCACAAAGGTGTCGAGGTATTCGAGGAAGTGCGACCACAGGTTGCATTCGGCGCAACAGCCGATGTCTTGCTGCTGGGCGTCGGCATCGCTGCTCAAAAACACCAGGGTCGGCGCCAGTTCGCCCACCAGAATGATTGTTCGCCACTCGTCCTGGCCGTACCAGGTCCAGATCAGCGAGGCGATTTTTTCTGTGGGTTCCAGGCCGGTTTCGCTCATGGCCTGTCCCCGAGGTGCCACCAGGTGGGCCGCTCATCGCTGTAGGAATGAGCCGTCGGCATCAGCGCCGGGTGCTGGTTGTCATCGAAGCAGCCCAGCAGCAGGGCGATGGTCGGTGCATCGTCGATCGCCCCCAGGGAACTGCCGCAGTTCGCGCAGAAAGCCCGGCTCGAATAGTCCGATGACCTGAAGGCGGAGGGCGCGCCGCCCGGTCCGGTCCAGCTTACACGCTCACGGGGGAACTCGACCCAGGACGCGGTCAGCGAACCGGTGTGCCGCTGGCAGTATTTGCAGGAGCAGGTGTGCGGGTTTTCGGCAGGCCCCTGGGCCTGGAACCGGATGTGCCCACACAGGCAACCGCCGTGGTAAGTCGATACGGTCATGGCGAATTTCCTTCAGGGTTGTGGACGGGCGTGTGCCACTGGGCCTCTTCGATCTTGCGCTTGTAGGCGACCTTGGCCTCATCCGGGTCGCAGGAGACGATGCTGTCGACTTCGACAAACCCTTTGCGCCGTACCTGGATTTTTCGGCACAGGTTGCCACACGCGCCAAAGATGACGGCGATGCCGAGCACCCCGAAGGCAAACCAGTGGCTGTCAGGGGCAGCTATCACCGCGAACAGGGCCACGCCCAGCACCAGCAGGGCAATGCAGGCGAGGCCGTAGAGACCGACGAAAAACAACCAGAACACGCCAAACAGGCCCGCCGCGAAGTTGACGCCGTCGCCAATCGCCTCCAGTTCGCCCTGGGGGTTTTGATAGATACGGTGGAGGCGCTTGTATTGAGCCTCGAGCATGCTGTCGAGGCGTTTTTCACGCGCGGCGACCAGCCCTTTCTCCTTGGCTGAAAGATCGCTGTCGTCGGTGATTTCCTGGAAGGTTTCCCGCAGCAGGTAGTAGCCGGTGTCGAACCAGTTCGGGCCGGTGATAAACACCGCATCGACCCGATACCGGCGGTTGAGTTTCAACTGCTCGTCGCCATGGAAGAAACTCCCGGCCGAGGTCTCTGTATGCAGGCGATGGGGCCCGAAGTTGTATTTGAAAATGGGCTTGCCGCCGAGACGTGCGAGCTGCCAGTCAAAATAACCCTCCAATTGCTGCACCTCGAGGCCACTGACATCAGGCACCGGCCGCTCCTCGGCTTGCGCCCGCTTGACCAGGTACCAGGCGCCGGCCAGGGCGCAGAGAAATGCCATGAGGATGACCTTGGCAAACAGTGGCCCGTCCATCAGCGATAAAAGGATCAGGCAGGGGATCAGGACGATGGTCGACACCACCCAGACGCTCCCCACATCACTGTAATTGCTGCGCAGCAGTTGCTTATTGATGCGCTCGATGGTTGCCGGGTCCAGGGTTCGGGGCGCGGGGCTGCTCATGGGGTGCACGCCTCGGGCTTTTGTGGGCTCTCTTCGGGAAGGTGCCACTGGGCCTCTTCGATCTTGCGTTTATAAGCGACCTTGGCCTGATCCGGGTTGCAGGACAGCACGCTGTCGACCTCGACACACCCTTTGTCCCGGGCCTGTTTTTCTCGCCACAGGTTGCCGCACGCGCCAAAGACGGCGGCGATGATAAACAGGCAGAGGGTTAACCAGTGGTAGTTGTCGTCAGCCCACGCGGCAAACAGGGCCAGGCCCAGTGCCGCCAGGCCAATCCAGGTGGCTCTGTCGAGGCGTGCGGAGAACGACCACAACACGCCGAGAAAAAACGCCGCAAAGTTGAAACCTTCGCCTATGGCTTCCAATTCGCCCTGAGGGTTCTGGTAGATGCGGTACAGGCGCTTGTATTGGGCGTCGAGTTGTTGGTTGATGCGCGTTTCACGCTCGGCGACCTGGGCTTTCTGTTCGGCTGAAAGGTCGCTGTCGTCGGTGATTTCCTGAAAGGTTTCCCGCAGCAGGTAGTAGCCGCTTTCGTAGGCGATCGGTTCGGTGAGATACAGCGCATCGACCCGGTAGCGGCGGTTGAGTTTCAACTGCTCGTCGCCGCTGAAAAAACTCCCGGCCAAGCTCAGCACGTGCAGGGTGTAGTTGCCGAAGCTGTACTTGTAACCGAGCCCTGTGCTGGTACGGACCCTCTGGCAGTCAAAGTAACCCTCTAGTTGCTGCACCTCGATGCCGCTGACATCACTGGCTGGCCGCTGTTGATTGTTCGTGCGTTTGACCAGGCACCAGGCGACGGCCAGGAAACAGATAAAACCACCCAGGATTACCTTGGCAAACAGCGGTCCGTCGATCAGGTAAATACCGAACAGGCAGGGCGGCAGGTAAACGATCAAGTTGAACCAGGCGCCCAGCGCGTCACCCCTTCTGGTCCGCATCAGGTGTTGATTGATGCGCTCGATGGTTGCCGGGTCCAGGGTTCGGGTCACGGGGAAACTCGATTGGCACCGGCCAGTGGCGGGTGCGGGTTGAAGGGGGCGCCTGAACCTCCCGTCAGTGGGGGCGATCCATGCCTTTGACGGGGCGCAGCCTACTGAAAAACAGGGCGAGTCATCAAGCAGCGTCTGAGATCCCGGCTTGCTGACTCCGGCCCTGGGTGTCGCGCGCCGTCAGCGCAGGCGTTCGAGCATCTGGTAGTACCACATGCCGGCGGCCAGCATCGGGTTGCCCAACTGGTCGCCGAAGGGCACGCGGATGTGGCGGCAGGCGGCGAAGGTGTCGTAGTGCTCCAGGTGCCCGGTGATCGCCTGGGCCATGATCTCGCCCATGATGTGGCTGGTGGCGATGCCGTGCCCGGAGTAGCCCTGGCAGTACCAGACGTTGTCCGAGAGCTTGCCCAGCTGCGGGATGCGGTTGATCACGATGCCCATGGCGCAGCTCCACTGGAAATCGATGGCCACGCCCTTGAGCGCCGGGAAGGTGCGCTCGATGCAGGGGCGCAGTTCGCCGGCGATGTCCCGCGAGTCCTTGCCGCTGTAGTTGGCGCCGCCGCCGAACAGCAGGCGCCCGTCGGCGGTCATGCGGTAGTAGTCGAGGACGAAGCGGCAGTCGTACACCGCCAGGTCTTCGGGATTCAGGCGTCGCGCCAGGTCGCCCAGGGGCTCGGTGGTGACGATGCCGCCCATGGCGGGGAAGATCTTGCCCTTGAGCTGGCCCGGCTCCAGCCTGTGGTAGACGTCGCCGGCCAGCAGCACCTGCTTGGCGTTGATCCGACCCTGGGCGGTGACCACCGCCGACTGGGCGCCGTGGATGATTTCCAGCACCGGGCTGTGTTCGAAAATCAGCGCCCCCAGGCTGTGGGCCGCGCGCGCCTCGCCCAGGCACAGGTTCAGCGGGTGCAGGTGCATGTTGCGGGTGTTCTTCAATGCGCCGTGGTACAGCTCGCTGCCAAGCAGGCTGCGCACTTGCTCGCGGTCCAGCAGGCTGACCTGGTCACCCAGCCCGCGGCGCACGGCTTCCTCGTGATCGGCCCGCAGTTCGGGCAGGTGGCTGGGCTTGTAGGCGGCGTGCAGGTGACCGTGCTTGAGGTCGCAGGCGATGACGTATTTGTCCACCCGCTGCTGGATGATCTGGTGCCCGCGCCAGCGCAGGTGCCAGATGAAATCGTCGACCTCGGCGCCGAGTCTGGCGCGCATCTGTTTGCGCATTGCCTGGTCGCCCGAAAGGCTGCCGGTGACCTGGCCGCCGTTGCGTCCGCTGGCGCCCCAGCCGATCCGGTGGCTTTCGACGATGGCGACCTTCAGGCCTCTTTCCGCTAGCTCCACGGCGCTGGCCACACCGGTGAAACCGCCGCCGATGATGACCACATCCACCGCGACCTGGCCTTGCAGGGTGGGGTAGGCGGTAGGGTCATTCAGGGTGGCGCTGTAGTAGGACGGGCAACGCTGGCTGGCGGCCAGCGGGTTCTGGATAGCAGTCATGGGTGATCCTCGGCAATACAGGGAATCGACCGGTGCCCAAGGGGGACCGGCCGCCGAATCAGGCCTGAGGCGCTGTCCGCGACAATCGGCGTCGGCCGTGACCAATGGGTCACGGGAACTGCCGGGCAGGAGGCGCGGGAGGGCGATCAGGCGTGTTGCGGACGATCCGGAGGGCGCGAGGAATGACGCAGGCGGGAGCGGCACAGGGCCATGGGCAGGTTGATCAGCAGGCGACTCTTGATGCCGAGCCCGACGCCCACGCTGCGACCACTGGGCGGGGCCAGTTGCACGAAGGTTTGCGGTGCGTCTCGCAGGGGGCAGGGCTGCATCAGCCGGGGCGTCTCGTGGTCGGTTCAGGTCGGGGAATGCTGAACACAGGCACACCGTTTTACCGGGGCCGGGCCGCGCTGCCAAGGGGGCGCGGGTGAAATATCCGGCTTGCCGGTGCGCCGGGGGCGTTCAATAGACCCAGGGAATCAGGCGCCAGGTGTGGGCGCAATAAGCGCTGTAGCGCTTGCCGAATGTCTGGCGTAGCAGCGCCTCTTCGGCATGGATGCGGGCCACCAGGGGCACCAGCATCAGCGCGGTCAGCAGCAGGCCGAGGCTGGAGCGAAACGCCAGGGCCCAGCCGATGGAGTTGATCAGCAGCCCGAGGTAACTGGGGTTGCGCAGGGTGGCGTACAGGCCGGTGGTCACCAACTGATGCCCGGGCTGGATCGCCACCAGGCCGCTGAAGCGCTTGCCCAGCACAAACACCGGCCACAGCCGCAGGACGCCGCCGGCGACGAACAGCACCACGCCCACCCAGCGCACATCGCCTTCATTGAATGTCCACAGGTGCAGCCGGTCGCTGTAGGCGGGAACGAACGCCTGCAGCAGGCCGATCACGGCAAAGGCGGGCAGCACCCAGCGGTTGCCGGTGTCTTCGCGTTCGCCGGAGCTGAGGTTGCCCTCGCTGAAAAACGTCGCGCCAGTCATCGCCAGGGTGGCCAGCACCAACACCCACAACGCCGGGTGGGCGAAGAATGCAGCAAACCCGCCCCTGCCGATGATCGCCAACCCCAGGTACACCAGGGTCCCGAGCACAGTGAAAACAGCCAGCCTGGGGGAGATTTTCATCACGGCGCTCCTGTTTCGCGAGGGCTATTTGTTCAGTGTAGGAGGCCGTTCGCTGCCGACAGGAATTTCATTGTCGGTCAGGGCGCCGGCTGTTTTTCCGCGAGTTGCTCCACCAGGAAATCAATAAAGGCCCGGGTCTTTTGCGGCACCCGGCGCGCCGAGGGGTAGACCGCGTTGATGGTGATCGGCGGTGCCTGCCATTCGCACAGCACGGGCACCAGGCGTCCGGCGGCCAGGGCGTCCTCGACGATAAAGTTGGGCAACAGGGCAATGCCCATCCCGGCCTCGGCGGCCTGGGCCAGCAGGTCGCCGTTATTGGCGTGCAACGGGCCGGTCACGGTCACGCGCTGGGTGTCTTTGCCGTTGCTCAGTTGCAGGCTGACGCCGCTTTGCAGGTAGCCATAGTTCAGGCACTGGTGCTGGCTGAGGTCGCGGGGCACCTGGGGGACGCCGGCGCGGGCCAGGTAGGCCGGCGCGGCGACCATGATCCTCGGCGCCGGTGCCAGCAGCCGCGCAACCATCGAAGAGTCCGGCAGGCTGGCGATGCGGATGGTCACATCGAAACCACCACGTACCGGGTCCACCTGTTGGTCGCTGAGCACCAGTTGCAGTTCGATGTTCGGGTGCAATTGATGGAACAGCGGCACCAGGCGCCCGAGCCGGCGCAAGCCAAACGACATCGGCGCGTTGACCCGCAGCACGCCGCGCAATTCGCCGATGCCGTCGCGGGCACGCTGCTCGGCCTCATCCAGCGAGGCCAGGACTTCCCGTGCCGCGTCGTAGTACTCGGCGCCGGCTTCGGTCAGGTGCAGGCTGCGGGTGGTGCGCTGCAACAGCTGCACGCCGATGGCGTCTTCCAGCGCCTGGATCTGCTTGCTGACTTTCGAGCGCGGTACGTCCATCGCCCGGGCGGCAGCGGCGAAGCCGTTTTCACCGACGGTGACGACAAAGGCGCGCATGCATTCGATGCGGTCCATGATTGTCCCTTATTTAGAATCAATGATTCTAGATTTTGTGGGATTGTCCCTTTTTTGTCGAGCGCCTAAATTAGCCACCAAGCCGGCAGCAAACAGTCTTCCACGACGCACGCCGCGGCTCACTCATCGAACCGAACACATCGACATCAAAAGGAACGCGCCATGTCCATTCGTGAATTGCTCAACCCGTCCAACTCCACCCTGATCCTGATCGACCACCAGCCGCAGATGTCCTTCGGCGTGCAATCGATCGATCGCCAGACCCTGAAGAACAACACCGTGGCCCTGGCCAAGGCGGCGAAAATCTTCAACGTGCCGACCATCCTCACCTCGGTGGAAACCCAGAGCTTCAGCGGCTACATCTGGCCGGAACTGCTGGCGGTGTTCCCGGACCAGCAGCCGATCGAGCGTACTTCGATGAACTCCTGGGAAGACAAGGCGCTGGTCGAGGCGGTGAAGGCCACCGGGCGCAAGAAACTGATCATGGCCGCGCTGTGGACCGAGGTCTGCCTGAACTTCCCGGCCCTGGAAGCCCTGGCCGAAGGCTATGAGGTGTACATCGTCACCGACGCTTCCGGCGGTACCACCAAGGAAGCCCACGACATGTCGGTGCAGCGCATGATTCAGGCCGGCGCGGTGCCGGTGACCTGGCAGCAAGTGCTGCTCGAATACCAGCGCGACTGGGCGCACAAGGAAACCTACGACGCGGTCATGGGCCTGGTGCTGGAACACAGCGGTGCCTACGGCATGGGCGTGGACTACGCCTACACCATGGTCCACGGCGCACCGCAGCGTCAGGTCAAGTAAGGCCAGGCCGCAACGGGCGCCCAGGTGGCGCCCGAACGCGTGTGCAGTGTCACCTACCGCTGGAGACTTTCATGGATATCGAACTTGCCGATGGCGTGGTCACGCTGCTGGTGCGGCACCGGATCAAGCAGGGCCGCGACCAGGAGTACGAAACCTGGCTGCGCCAGATCATCGCCAAGGCCCGCAGCTACCCGGGCCACCTGGGCATTGATGTGGTGCGCGGACACCACGCCGGGCTGGCGCTGTTCACCAGTGTGCTGCGCTTTGCCAGTACCGGGCAGTTGCAGCAGTGGCTGGACTCCGACGATCGCCGCGACCTGGTGCAGCAGGCTCAGCCGTTGCTGGCCGATGGTGACCAGACCGAGATCAACGCCGAACGCGAGTTCTGGTTCACCCCGCCTGAATCCAATGCGCCGACTCCGCCACCGCGCTGGAAGCAGGCCTGTGTCACCTTCCTGGTGATCCTGCCGCTGAGCTTCCTTGTGCCGCTGCTGTGGAAGCCGCTGTTCGCCTGGTGGCCGTGGCTGGGTGGTTATGTGCAGGCCAACGTGCTGATCACCCTGAGCATCGTGCTGTTGGTGGTGTATGTGTTCATGCCCCGCGTGACCCGCTTGTTCAGCCACTGGCTGCAAGCGCGGCCCGTGGGCTGAGGGTGAGTCGGCTGCAACGTGTTCACGCCCTGGCAATCCCTGGGGATCAAGGTGCTCTGCAGGGGCTGCGAGGACGTGGCTCGCCTAGCGTCCTTTGAGGATTTTCGGGTTGGAGTTGCCCCAGACCGTGTACAGGTCGGCCAGCAGGGCGCCGTTGATGGTCTCCAATTCGCCCTGGGTGATTTCCGCATCGCCCTGCTTGCCGTACAGCACCACTTCGTCGCCGGGGCGGACGCCCTTGATGGCACTGACATCGACCATCAGGGTATTCATGGTGACCTTGCCGATCACCGGCGCGCGCTGGCCATGGATCAGCACCGAGGCCTTGTTGGAAAAACCTCGGCGATAGCCGTCCGAGTAACCGACCGGGATGTTGGCGATCTGCGAGTCCTTGCTCAGGGTGTAGGTCCGGTCGTAGCTGATGGTGCTGCCGGCCGGATAGGGGTTGAGCGCCGCCACCCGCGACTTGAACTGCATGACCCGCTGGAATTCCTCATGGCCGCCCACCGGGTAGCCATACAGCGCAGCGCCCGGGCGCACCATGTCGAGCCAGCCCTCGGGCACTTCAAGGGTGGTGAAGGTATTGGCGCAATGCAGGGTCAGGCGGCTGCGGTCCAGTTGGGCGTGCTCGATCAACCAGGCCGACTGCTCCTTGAACAGCGCCAGGCCGTGCAGCACGTCCTGCCGCTCCTCGACCGGGAAGTGGGTCATGATGCCCACCACCTGAAGCCGGTCCAGCCGGGTCATGGCCACAGCCTGGCGCTTGCCCTCGATCGTGCTCATTTCCAGGCCGTTGCGGCTCATGCCGGCCGAGTTCAGGGCCAGGTGCACCGACAGTTTTGCCCCGTGCCGATTGGCCAGGGCATTCATTTGCCGCGCCACCTCCAGGTTGCCCACCAGTTCTTCGAGGTTGTAGCTCAGGGCGCCTTCCATCTCTTCCAGGGTGGCGCTGCGCAAGCGCATCAGGCGCCCGGTAAAACCCTGGGCCCGCGCGATCCTGGCCTCTTCGTTGCTGGCGATGCCGATGCAGGACACCCCCATGCGAATCGCCGAGGGGATCAATAACGCGATGCCGGTGCCATAGGCATCGGCTTTCATCACCGCGCACAGCTGGCTACGGCCGGCGAGACGCTGCTGGAGTTCGGCGATATTGCCTTCGAAGGCGGCCTGGTCGATCTCCAGCCAGCTGTTGGCCGGGTTCGCATGGGCGGCGGCTGGCGCGAGCTGTGGGCTGGGGTCCAACAGCGGTGCGGCGTTCAAGGTGCCGCACGCGGTGGCCAGGGTCAGGGCGAGAGTCAGGGTATTGAGGGAAAAACGTTGCATGGCGAGCTTTCCATTCTGTGGGGAAATGAGCCCTATGCGTTGGCAGGCAAGGTCGTGACCAAGTCCAGCAGGCACCGAGCGAACAGCCCGGGAATTTTTCAGCAAAGCCGAGGTGGGTTTATGTGGTGTTGGGCGGTGGATGCAGCGGATAACGCTGTTGATGGCGAGGTGACGACTGCAACTTCAATACGCGCTTGAAAATACAATCAAACCATTAAAAAAGGGGCCACTCATTTACCGAGTGGCCCCTTGTCATATCAGCCTGAAAAGGCTCGATAGTTGTACTTAACAGAAACGATCGATAACCCGAACTTCCGACTTGTTCTGCAGCGATTGCCATTCAGTCTTCAGGGTTTCAAGGACCTGCCCGATGAAGTCTTTGTCTGCTGCAGCTTTCTTGCCGACATAACCCTGGCCGCGACGGTACATCTTCAGGCGGGCCGCCAGGTCCTGTTGGTGCTGGTCGAACTCTTGTTCATGGGTGTGGGGCGACAGGCAGTCGATATGCACCTGACCTGACTTGGCTATCCACAGAATATGGCTGTCCAGGCTGTCTTTCTGCTTAGCAAAGAGGTGAGCCAGTTCATCAATAGTGGGTTGGTTGTTCAGATTCATTTTATAAGCCCCTTGACCATTTATCGATCTATCTAGTTGAGTCGCTAATTCATGTTGCTACGTCGGTAAGTTGAACCCTGATACCGGAAACAGGGCGACAGAGGGTGTCTGTCGGATACAGATAAGGCCCAGAGCCTGATGCGTGTAGTTGCCTTGATTAACTGCTACGCAATAGCGTCACAACGAGGAGAAGCAGCGCAAACCTGGATGAAGCTGCCGATATTTCCGCCATCGGCCACAAGCATCTTGAAGAGTTCTCGCTAGCGTCTCGTCCTTGTACTGGACGTTCATGCCAGGTCAGTTTCATCAATCTGCCTTGTGGGCAGTACACATCCGGGTCACAGCTCGGCGGTCAGACGAGCTTGCTCATAACACCTTTGCCGCGTCTCCCGATCGGGGAGACGTCTGCATCATGCAAGGGCAAATTCCCGTCGTCAACGGTTTTGTAGTGAAAATTTTAGAGCACTACATATTGTCCGACAAAGCTGGAATGCCATCACCGGCGCGGGCTATCGCAGGCGATGACAGGTAGAATCGCGCCCTTGAAAACGTCTTCTCGAGGTTGCAGCGGTGGATTTACAGCAGGGCTTCGTCCTGACCCGGCACTGGCGTGACACGCCGGCAGGCACGCAAGTCGACTTCTGGTTGGCGACCGACAACGGTCCCCGACAGATCCGCCTGCCCGTGCAGAATTCCGTGGCGTTTATTGCCGCGCAGCAGCGTGAGCAGGCCCAGCGCCTGCTGGTCGATGACCCCGATGTCGAGTTGCGCCCCCTGGAGCTGTGCGACTTCCAGCACCGTCCGGTGCTCGGCCTGTATTGCCCGCAGCACAATCAGTTGATTCGTCTCGACAAGACCCTGCGGCGTGCCGGTGTCGATGTGTTCGAGGCTGATATCCGTCCGCCGGAGCGCTACCTGATGGAGCGCTTCATTACGGCGCCGGTCTGGTTCGGCGGCCAGGCGGACGCCAATGGCCTGTTGCTCGAGGCGCAGATGAAACCCGCCCCGCACTACCGGCCGACGCTGAAGCTGGTGTCCCTGGACATCGAGACCAGCGAGCAGGGCGAGCTGTATTCCATCGCCCTCGAAGGCTGTGGCCAGCGCCAGGTGTACATGCTCGGGCGTGCCACGGACAGCGACAGCGCCGTGGATTTCGACCTTGAGTTCTGCGACAACCGCGTGCAATTGCTCGAGCGGCTCAACCAGTGGCTGGCCCGGCACGACCCGGACGCGATCATCGGCTGGAACCTGGTGCAATTCGACCTGCGGGTGCTGCACGAACATGCCCGGCGCCTGGCGGTGCCGCTGCGCCTGGGGCGTGGGGGCGAGGAGATGCAATGGCGCGAGCACGGCACCCGTACCCATTACTTCGCTTCGGCGGCGGGGCGCTTGATCATCGATGGGATCGAGGCCCTGCGCTCGGCCACCTGGAGTTTTCCGTCCTTCAGCCTGGAGAACGTGGCCCAGACCCTGCTCGGCGAGGGCAAGGCGATTTCCACGCCCTACCAGCGCATGGATGAAATCAACCGCATGTTCGCCGAGGACAAACCGGCCCTGGCCCGCTACAACCTCAAGGACTGCGAGTTGGTGACGCGGATTTTCGCCAAGACCGAACTGCTGACCTTTCTCCTGGAGCGCGCCACCGTCACCGGCTTGCCTGCCGACCGCAATGGCGGCTCGGTCGCCGCCTTTACCCATCTGTACATGCCGCTGATGCACCGCCAGGGGTTTGTGGCGCCGAACCTCGGCGAGCGCCCGCCGGAGGCCAGCCCCGGCGGCTTTGTCATGGACTCGCGGCCGGGGCTCTATGAGTCGGTGCTGGTGCTGGACTACAAGAGCCTGTACCCGTCGATCATCCGCAGTTTCCTGATCGACCCGGTGGGCCTGGTGGACGGCTTGCGTCATCCCGGGGGCAGCGAGTCGGTGCCAGGTTTTCGCGGCGCGCGGTTCTCCCGTTCAAGGCATTGCCTGCCGTCCATCGTCACCCGGGTTTCCGAAGGCCGCGAGCAGGCCAAGCGCGAGCACAACCAGCCGTTGTCCCAGGCGCTGAAAATCATCATGAACGCCTTCTACGGTGTGCTCGGCTCCAGCGGTTGCCGGTTTTTCGATCCGCGCCTGGCGTCTTCGATCACCTTGCGCGGCCACGAGATCATGCGCCGCACCCGCGAACTGATCGAAGCCCAGGGCCACACCGTGATCTACGGTGACACCGACTCGACCTTTGTCTGGCTCGGTCACGCCCATGCCGAGGAGGACGCGACGCGCATCGGCCGCGGCCTGGTGCAGCAGGTCAACCAATGGTGGCGCGATCACCTGCGTGACGAGTACGAGCTGGAAAGTGCCCTGGAGTTGCAGTTCGAAACCCACTTCAGTCGCTTTCTGATGCCGACCATCCGCGGGGCCGAGGAGGGCAGCAAGAAGCGCTACGCCGGCCTGGTGCTGCACGCCGATGGGCGCGAGGAGATGGTGTACAAGGGCCTGGAAACCGTGCGCACCGACTGGTCGCCCCTGGCCCAGGAGTTCCAGAAGGAGCTCTACCAGCGGATCTTCCACCGCCAGCCGTATCAGGATTATGTGCGCGACTATGTGCGGCGTACCCTGGCCGGCGAGCTGGATCAGCAACTGATCTATCGCAAGCGCCTGCGTCGCCGTCTCGACGACTACGAACGCAACGTTCCGCCCCATGTGCGGGCCGCACGCCTGGCGGATGAATACAACGACCTGCACGGCCGTCCACGGCAGTACCAGAACGGTGGTTCGATCAGCTACGTGATCACCCTGGCCGGCCCCGAGCCCCTGGAAAATCGCCAGGCCGCCATCGATTACGACCACTACGTGACCCGGCAATTGCAGCCGGTGGCGGATGCGATCCTGCCCTTTGTGCAGGATGATTTCAGCACCCTGATCGGCGGGCAGTTGGGGCTGTTCTAGGCCTCAGTCGACCACGAACAGCTTGGCGCCGAGCGCGGTGAACGAGCGATGGGGTTCGGCGTTGTCGGCCACCTGGTAGCTCATGCCCGGGCCGAGTACGAACTGCCGGCCGTCCTCCAGTTCAGTGTGTAACTCGCCCTCCAGGCAAAACAGGATATGGCCCTTGGAGCACCAGTGATCGGCGAGGTAGCCCGCGCTGTACTCGATCATGCGCACTCGGATCGCGCCAAACTGTCGGGTGCGCCAATAGGCGCAGCCGGTCTCGCCACGGTGTTCGGTAGGCTCGATATCGGACCAGTCGGTGGTGCCAAAAGGGATGCCAGCAATATCCATCGATCACTCATCTGTTCAGGTGTGGAGGGGAAGGGCTCAGTCATCGACCGAGGTGCAGATGCCGTTGGCGCCGTGCTTGCCGGTGTAGCTCACGATCACCGAATCATCGTCGGAGAGGCTGATGGAAATCGTCACGTCCGCCGCCTTGGCTTCAAAAAAGCGCTCGTTGACGGCACGGGTCTTGGCTTCCTTGCCATTGATCAACACCGGCCCGCCCTGGTCGGCGCTGACCGCCAGATTGCCCGGGCAGTCGACGTTGAATGCCGGAACGCCTTCGGCATGGGCGCCACCGGCGACAAGCAACAAGGTGACGAGGGAAAGGATTTTTTTCATCGCAAGATTCCTTGAACGCAGATGGACTCTCAAAGCGTAGCGCGTGCCACGTCGGGTGCTCGTTCATCAAGCTGAAGCGGTCGTTGCTCAATCACCGCCGCCGCCCCCGCAACCGCCCCCGCCGCAACCACCGCTGTCGCCTCCGCCGTCACTGCTGCCGGAGTCGCCGTCGAATCGGGAGTCGTCACTGCCGAAGCTGGAGCCGGAATCGCTGTCGCTGCTGGAGCTGTACAGCTCGCTGCCGCAATGCACAACCGTGGTCTGGGTGCCGCTCTCGGTCACGCGCTGCAGCGACTGGCAATCGACCACGTAGTGAAAGCCGTTGGCGATTTTCAGCTTGGTATCGAGGGCGAACAACAACGGCAGGCGCGTGGCCTTGCTCGGGTTGATGTTCTCGTCGTGGCAGGCGAACCACCAGCAGCGGCGCAAACCGATGTCGCTTTTTTTCTCGGCGCCCTGGCCCAGCGCCGCCGCCGGCGTGTGATGCAGGAACTGGCCGAAAGCCTTGTCGCAGAACTCCTGATAGTCCCGGGTGTGAAGGATGAACTCATGCCACAGATCGTCGACCACCTGGGACGGCATCGACACATAGCGCTGGCCGCTCTTGAGGTAGGCCATGAAGAACTGGCGCAAGCCCTGGGCCACCAGCTGGCAGTGCTTGAGGTCCAGGTGCGGGTGCTGCGCGCGCAGCGGTTCGAACAACCTGGGCGGCAAGGTGAAACTGCGGATATAGGCTTCGCGGCGCAGCGCAGTCAGGGCTTTCTGGCGCCGCCAGAGCATCGCCAGCAGCACCAGTCCAAGGACAGCAGGGAGAATAAACGGCATGCAGGCGATCCATCGGCCAAAAAGTGCGCTGACAGTGGCGCAACTGGCGGGATTGTTCAAGGGGGCGGGCGTGGACAGGCATGCCGCGCCAGGCCGTTACAGCGCCTGGCGCGGGTCGGCTTCAGTTGTTATCGATATCGACATCCCTGGTTTCCCGCAGGCAGATCAGCCCGACCACCAGGCTGACCCCGGTGACCAGCACCGGGTACCACAGGCCGTAGAAAATATCGCCGGTGTAGACCACCAGGGCAAAGGACACGGTGGGCAGGAAGCCGCCGAACCAGCCGTTGCCGATGTGATAGGGCAGGGACATGGAGGTGTAGCGAATGCGGGTCGGGAACAGCTCGACCATCAGCGCCGCCAGCGGTCCGTAGCACATGGCCGCGATCAGGATCAGGGCCACGATCAGCACCACCACCATGGTTTTGTTGACGTTCTGGGCGTCAGCCTGTTGCGGGTAGCCGGCCAGGGTCACCGCGCCGCGCAGGGCCGCTTCGTCGAAACCGTCGAGCTTCAACTCACCGACGCTGACCTGCACCGGGCTCCCGGCCGGGGCGGCGACGCTGCTGTAGGGCAGGCCCTGCTTGACCAGGAAGGTCTTGACCTTGTCGCACGGGCTGTCGAATTTGGCCTTGCCCACCGGGTCGAACTGGAAGGTGCAGGTGGCCGGATCGGCGATCACGCTGATCGGTGCCTGGCGGCTGGCCTGGTCGATGGCCGGGTTGGCGTAGTGCGCCAGGGATTTGAAGATCGGAAAGTACAGCGCAGTGGCCAGCAACAGGCCGACCATCAGCACCGGCTTGCGTCCGACCTTGTCCGACAGCCAGCCGAAAAAGATAAAGAACGGCGCGCCGATCACCACGCTGATGATCAACAGCATATTGGCCAGGGCCGGGTCCATCTTGAGGAACTGGGTGAGGAAGAACAGCACGTAGAACTGCGCGGCGTAGAAGGTCACCGCTTGCCCGGCATTGATGCTGAACAGGGCGATCAGCACCACCTTGAGGTTTTCCCATTTGCCGAAGGATTCGCGGATCGGCGCCTTGCTGGCGCGGCCTTGCTCTTTCATTCTCAGGAAAGCCGGCGACTCGTGCAGGCTCATGCGGATCCAGGTGGAGATCCCCAGCAGCACGATCGACAGCAGGAAGGGCAGGCGCCAGCCCCAGACTTCGAACTGATCGCCGGTGAAGTAGCGGCAACCCAGCACCACCAGCAGCGACAGCAACAGGCCGAGGGTCGCGGTGGACTGAATCCAGCTGGTGTGAAAGCCGCGCTTGCCGGCCGGCGCGTGCTCGGCGACGTAGGTCGCGGCGCCGCCGTACTCACCGCCCAGTGCCAGGCCCTGGAGCATGCGCAGCAGCACCAGGATGATCGGCGCGGCGATGCCGATGCTCGAATAGGTCGGGAGCAGGCCCACGGCAAAGGTCGCCACCCCCATGAGGATGATGGTCACCAGAAAGGTGTATTTGCGCCCGATCATGTCCCCCAGGCGACCGAACACCAGCGCGCCGAACGGGCGCACCACGAAGCCGGCGGCAAACGCCATGAGCGCGAAGATAAAGGCCGTGGTGTCGTTGACCCCGGCGAAGAACTGCTTGCTGATGACCGCCGCCAGGGCGCCATACAGGAAAAAGTCGTACCACTCGAATACCGTCCCCAGGGACGAGGCGAAGATGACTTTGCGGCTGCCTTTGCCGGTGGCGTCGGCCAGGGGCGGGTTCAGGGGCTGAGCGTGGTCTGACATACAGGTGTCCCTCACAGTGATTATTGTTGTTGTTCCACTGCCAATGTCAGGATCGGCGTGGTTAGCGCGTCACAGCTTCTTGGTAGGAGCCGGCGTGCCGGCGATTTGTTCCACGGCCCGGGCTCCATGCTGCGGGTCGTGCGCGCCGGCCAGCCGCTGTCACGGGTCAGGCAAGTTGCGGCTGTTGGCTGATATTGCGGGTGGCCGGGGACAGAATCAGTTCGGCGGCTTTTTCGGCAATCATCAGGGTGGGTGAACAGGTGTTGCCCGAGGTGATGCGCGGCATGATCGAGGCATCGGCGACGCGCAGCCCCGGGATGCCATGCACCCGTAGTTCGGCATCCACCACCGCCTGGCGATCCTGGCCCATGCGGCAGGTGCCCACCGGATGGAAGATGGTGGTGCCGATGCGCGCCGCAGCTTCCTGCAGTTGCTCCTGGCTGTGCAGCTCGGCGCCGGGCAGGTATTCGCTGGGCTTGAACGCTGGCCAGGGCCGGGGCGGCGACGATGCGCCGGGTCAGGCGGATGGCGTCGGCGGCCACTCGCAGGTCGTGCGGATGGCTCAGGTAATTGGGCTGGATCACGGGGGCCGCGCCGGCCTCGAGGGAGCTGATTGCCACCTGGCCGCGACTCTGCGGGCGCAGGTCGCAGACCGAGGCGGTGAACGCCGGGAAGGCATGCAGCGGTTCGCCGAAGCGTTCGAGGGACAGCGGTTGCACGTGGTATTCGAGGTTGGCCGAGGTCTGTTCCGGCCCGGAGCGGGCAAACGCGCCAAGCTGGCTCGGGGCCATGGACAGCGGGCCACTGCGGTCGTACAGGTAGCGCAGGCCCATGCCCAGCTTGCCCCACAGCGTGCCGGCGATTTGGTTCAGGGTGCGGGCGTTTTCCAGTTTGTAGATCAGCCGCAGTTGCAGGTGGTCCTGCAGGTTGGCGCCGACCCCGGGCAACTCGTGGGCCACCCCCAGGCCCAGGCGTTGCAGAAGCGGCGCGGGGCCAATGCCCGAGCGCTGGAGAATGCACGGCGAACCGATTGAACCGGCGCAGAGGATGATCTCGCGGCGCGCCTTGAAGTTGTGCAGCCGGCCTTGGCATCGGGCCCGGACCGCCACTGGCGCGGCCGTCTTCCAGCAGCACCCGTTCCACCTCGATGTCGGTGAGCACGGTGAGGTTGGGGCGCTGGCGGATCGGGGCGCAGAAAGGCCTTGGCGGCGTTCCAGCGCACCCCGGCTTTCTGGTTGACCTGGAAGTAGCCGCAGCCCTGATTGTCGCCGCCGTTGAAATCATCGATGCGAGGAATGCCGCTTTGCTCGGCGGCGTCGCGAAAGGCGTCGAGTATCGGCCACGACAGGCGCTGGCGTTCGACCCGCCACTCACCGCTGGCCCCATGCAAGGGCGCTGTCCCCGGCGAAGTGGTTTTCGCTCTTCTTGAACAGCGGCAGCACCTCCTGCCAGCTCCACCCTGGGTTGCCGTCGGCGGCCCAGCCATCGTAGTCGCCGGCCTGGCCACGCATGTAAATCATGCCGTTGATCGATGAACAGCCGCCCAGCACCTTGCCCCGCGGGTAGCTCAGGGAGCGGCCCTTGCAGGCCGGGTTCGGCCTCGGTCTTGTAGCACCAGTCGGTGCGCGGATTGCCGATGCAAAACAGATAACCGACGGGGATATGGATCCAGGCGTAGTTATCGCGCCCACCGGCTTCCAGCAGCAGGACCCGGTGTTGCGGGTTGGCCGACAGGCGATTGGCCAGCAAGCAGCCGGCAGGGCCGGCACCGACCACGATGTAGTCGTATTGATCAAAGGCAGGCAGCATCCATGACCTCGTGTGGATTCTTGTTGTGGTGAATCGTCCTGATTCGTTGCGTTGCCCTGCAAGGGTAGCTTTCGCTCGGTGGCTGTGTGGTTTAAATCACAGACTTTCTGCTGCCGGTTTTGACCTGGAGGTTGCGCTGAATGGGCCAGCGGCTACGGGGAGGTTGGACGTCGTTCTTGGCGGCGGTGGGTGTGCAGCAGCAAGCCCATGGCGATCAGGCTGCTGATACCGGCGAGCAGCATGGCCAGGCGAAATCCGCTGCTCATGGCGCTGCTGTAGAGCTCGGCAAACAACTTGGAATGGCTGGGGAAATAGTGCTGGTTGACCGCTGCCCGGGCCATCGGCAAGGCGTCGCTAAAGCCGTTGGCCTGGGCCGACTCACTGAGCCGGCGTACCGCCTGGGCGCTCATCAGGCTGCCCAGCAGGGCAATGCCCACGCTCATTCCGGTCTGGCGCAGGGCGTTCATGGTGGCCGAGGCGATCCCCGCGCGTTCCGCTGGCGCCGTGGCCATCACGCTGAGCCCGGTCGCCGGGACCGCCAGGCCCATGCCCAGGCCCAATACCGCAAACAGCGAACCCACCCACCCATAGGGCGTGTGGGCGTCGAAGCAGCTCATGGCACACATCGACAGGCCGATCAGGCCATAGCCGATGATCATCAATTGCGGCACCGGCAGGCGCCCCGCCAGGCGGCCGAAAAGCATCGACACACAACCGGTGACGATAAATTGCGGGAGCATGCGCATCCCGGTTTCCGAGGCCGACCAGCCCTGGATCTGCTGCAGGAAAATCGAAAAGAAAAACAGGCTGCTGTAGCTGGAGAACCCCAGCACGAACGAGGCCAGGTTGGCCACGGCAAACGGGCCCTGGCGCAGCAGTTGCACTGGCACCAGCGGGCGTTTGACCCGGCGCTCCACCCGCACGAACAGCACCAGCATCACACCCGCCAGGAGCAGGGCCGTGAGGGCTGTGGGCCCGCCGAAGCCCTCATCGCCGGCGACGATCAGGCCATAGGTCAACGCCCCCAGCCACAGCACGCTGAGCACCTGGCCGGCCGGGTCGAGCGCTGCGTGCTCGGGGTGTTTGCGTTCGCTGATGCCCCAGGCACCCAGGACGATGGCCAGCAAGCCGAGCGGCAGGTTGATCAGGAAAATGCTCGGCCAGCCCAGCGAGTCCAGCAGCACGCCACCCGCCAGCGGCCCCAGGATCAGGGCCATGGCAGTGAACGCCGACCAGCCGCCAATTACGTGGGCGCGCTGCTTCGGGTCGGGGAAGGCATGGCTGAGAATCGGCATCGCCCCGGGGATCAGTAGCGCCCCGGCCAGCCCTTGCACCGCGCGCCCGGCCAGCAATTGCGACAGGTCGCCGGCCCAGGCGCAGAGGGCCGAACCAATGCTGAACAACCCCACGCCGATCAGCCAGCAGCGCTTGTGACCGTAGCGATCGCCCAGGGGGCCGGCCGACAGCATGAAGGCCGACAGGCAAATGGCGTAGGCATTGACCACCCACTGCAACCCGGCAAGGTCGGTGTTCAGCGCGTGCTGCAAGGTCGGCAGGGCAACGTTGACGATGCTGATGTCCAGTGTCGCGAGGAAGGTGCCGAGGTAGGCGGCGGCCACCAGCGCCGGGCGGCGATAACGCTGCATGAGAAAACTCCCGGAGGGGGGAAAGGGAAGTGAGTGGCGGCATCATAAGTATTCGACTGACCGTCGGTCAATGGATTGTGAAGTGCGCTGCTGTCGCTAGCGCACGGCGATTCCCCTAAACTGTCGACCTTTGTCTGCCAGGCCGGACCCGCCGATGACCGTGAAACGCACCAGGGATGAACAGCAGGCGCCAGACCTGCCGCGCCCCCGAACCAAACCTGCCGAAGTGCGCCTGGACGAACTGATGGCAGCCGCCGAAAGCCTGTTCCTGAGCCAGGGTGTGGAAGCCACCACCATCAGTGAAATCGTCGAGCGGGCCCAGGTCGCCAAGGGCACCTTCTATCACTACTTCGCTTCGAAGAACGAGATGCTGGTGGCCCTTGGCGAACGCTACACCGCGCATTTTCTCCAGCGCCTGGAGCAGGCGGTCGAGGCCTGCGCCGCCGACGATTGGGTGGCACGCCTGTCGAGCTGGATCCGTGCCAGCGTCGACACGTACCTGGCGACCTACCGGATTCACGACATCGTCTACACCAACCATCACCACCACGACCGCGACAACCCGGACAAGGGCGCGATCCTCATCCAACTGCAGGGCATCCTTGAAGGTGGGCGGCAGGCCGGCACCTGGTCGCTGGCGCATCCCGGCATCGTCGCCTCGCTGATCTACGCCGGGGTGCATGGCGCCACTGACGATGTGATCGCCGCCCGTCAAGGTGACAGCCAGGCCCTGGCCGACGTCATCATCCAATCCTGCCTGCGCATGCTCGGTGTACCCAGGGCTTAGGCCCAGCCATTTTCTGTAAAAGGACTTACCTGCTCGATGAAAAAACGCACCCGCATTCTCTGCGCTGTGGTCGCGGTGTTCCTGGCGTTTCAGGGTTACTACGCCTTCTATTACGGCTACACCTATGAGAAGCCGTACTACAGCCCGAACCAGGCGTTCTACTACCAGAAGTACCGGCTGTTCAGCTGGAGCCGCTGGATTCCCAGCATCGGCATGCCCGGTGATGGCGCGCAGTCGTTGTACAACACCGGTGGCTATGTACGGGTGTTCAGGGCCGACGGGACCCTGGAGGGTCAGTTCTACAACAATTGCGTGGCGATGACCGAGGTGCACTGGACGGGCGACTCGATTGTCGGGTTTGGCTGCGATGAGAGTGGCGACAACCTGGTGGAACTCTCGGCGGATGGCGGATGAGTGGTGGTCCCGGCTTGCCCTATCGCCTTGAGATGGCGTTCGAATCGCTGTTCGCCGGCCTGCTTGAAGGTGCCTTCGACGCGGGCCCAGGGTTGCTGAAGCTTGCCGCGTTGAGCCCGGCACAGCTGCTTGCCCAGGGCTTTGATCGGGTGGGGGAGCCCCTGGCGTTTCATCTTTACGAAAAGCCGGCGGTGCTCGCCCACAAGGGCCGTGAGCTGGGTGTGCTGTTGAAGGTCTACTTTGATGCCGGGCGCCGCCTGGGCCCCGGCCTGGAACTGGGCAAGGGCCTGCGCCTGACTTCGCTGCTGGCGTGCTACCTACGGCTCAGGGGGCTGGAGCAACTGAGCCGGGGCGCCCTGGAGTTTTATTTTGCTGATGCTGAACGCAGGGAAGGCGCGGTGATTATCGAGGGGCACACCGTGGTCCGCTTCAGCCAGTGGGATCGCAGAGCCGGGTACCGGGTTGCAACCCTGGAGCGCAACTTTCCCGAGGCGGGGCCTTACCAGGACCTGGCGACCTCCATGGTCAAGCGCACCCTGCACCCGTTGGCGCTGGAGTCGGTGCCGTCGCGTCGCACCGGCAACCCCGCCTTTGACCGCCTGCGTCATCTGTAGCCGCTGTCGAGCCCGCGAGGCTGCGCTGGCCCTCTGGAGCGCCACAGAGTGTCAGGTGTTCGTAGGTTCTCGCACCGCTCAATCCGCCCCCAACAACTCGAATTGCGTGCTGCCCAGGCATTCGCCATTGACCAGGATGTGCACCCGGTGGCTGCCGGCGTAATGCCGGCGGGTGGTCAGTTCGCGGATGTGCTGGGCGCGGCTCAGGGTCTGGCGAGCGTGGGCGCCGAGGGTCAGCGCCTTGAGCTTGAACACCTTGGCCGACGTGGCGCCCGAGGCCTTGACGTAATCGATGGCGTAGTCGACCACCAGCTTCTGGCTGGCGCCAGCCGTCGAAGCCAGGGTGAACGACAGATTCACCCGCTCTCCCAGGCGAATGCTCGGCGGATCGATCCGCAGGTCCAGCAGCTCGACCTCGGCCCGGGCACCGGCGCCGATGATCGCCAGGGCCCGGCGCTCGCCCTGCTTGATCAGGCTGCGCAGGGCATGCCGGGCAATCCATGCGGTGTGGGGGTTGTCCAGGGGCCAGCCTTCGATCAGGTCCAGGACCCAGCTCGGGTGATCCTTGGTGATGTCATTGAAGTGGTTGGCCACCGATTTGCGCACGTACAGGCTGGGGTCGGCCTTGAGCGCGTCGAGGATCGGTGCGGCCAGGGTCGGGTCGGCCTGGATCTGTTCCAGGCGAAAAGACCAGGGCAGGCGCGGGCGGCTGCCTTCGCTGGCCAGGCGCCGCACATGCTCGTCCGGGTCCAGCGCCCACTGCTGCAGCAACGCCAGGGTGCGCTGCGGGTCGCTGCGCAGAAAAGGCCGTATGGCAAATTCCGAGGAACCGAACCCGGTGAAAAACTTCAGCGCCTGCATCGAGCGCTCGAAGGCATGGGCGCCATGGCTGGCCACGTAGTGCGGCAGGAACATGCACACAAACCGGCTGTCCAGGCGCGGCGCCAGGGCTTCCAGCAACCCCAGGCTGGTTTCGTAGTCCAGCGCCAGCACGCTGTGCAGGCTGTCACTGACCCGGGCCAGGCGCTGCATCACCGACAACTCGGCCAGGCCCTGGCTCGCGTGCTGGAGAAACCCCCGGCGATCGAACCCCGGGTACACCGCCAGCATTTCGTCGGCGATATGTTCCAGGCGTTGCTGGTTGAAGATTTCCTTCAGCGCGGGTGCGCTTTGCTCGGCGGTGGTCATCGGCAGATCCGTTCAGTGGCAAGGCCCTGGCACTGTACAGCAGGGCCCTGACAGTTTGTGTCAGGAGCCGCTGGCCGGAGAGGGGTGGGGAGGGAGCATGCTCCCGTTCGAGGGCGCAGCCCTCGCAAAACCCTGCGGCCCCTGATTCAGCGCCAGGGCGCTTAACGCGGTGGCGGCAACGGGCTTTCGACCTGCTCGTCCAACTGGTCGGCGGCGAACAGCCGTGCCAGTTCATTGCGCGCCTCCTGGGCGGTCTGCAAGACCTTGGCTGCGTCGTCGTACACCACGTGCTGGGCTTGCAGCAGTTGTTCGTCGTGGCGGGTGAAACGCTGGATGCGCGAGTCGGCCTGGGCCTGGCTCAAGCCGAGACCGACCAGGGTCCGCCGGCTCATTTCCAGGCTCGAATAATAGGTTTCGCGCACCGCTTCGGCGCCCAGGTCCACCAGCTTGTGCACGTGCTGGCGGTTACGGGCGCGGGCGATGATTTTCATGTGCGGGTACAGCTTGCGCACCAGGGCGGCGGTCTGGATGTTGGTGTCCGGGTCATCGGTGGCGATCACGAAAAACTCGGCCTCGCCGACCTTGGCCGCATTGAGGATCTCGGGGCGCATCGGGTCGCCGTAGAACACCGGCATGCCGCCGAAACTGCGGGTCAGCTCGATGGTTTCCACCGAGGTGTCGAGGGCCACGAACGGCACTTTCTGCGCCTTGAGAATCCGCGCCACGATCTGCCCCATGCGGCCCATGCCGGCGATCACCACCCGCGGCGCGTCGCTGTCGATGTCCCGCAGGTGCGCCGGCACTTCCACCGGCTTGCTCTTGGGCACCAGCAGGCGCGAGCAGGCCAGCAACAGCAAGGGGGTCATGGCCATCGACAAGGTGATGGTCAGCACCAGCAGGTCATACAGACGCGCCTCGAACAGGCCCTGGTCACGGCCGATCTTGAACACCACGAACGCAAATTCGCCGCCCGCCGCCAGCACCACCCCCAGGCGCACGGCGCTCAAGCGCCCGAGCCCCCCGGCCAGGCGCCCGACCACGTACAGCAGCGGCAGCTTGAGGCCGATCAGCAACAGGGTCAGCCCGAGCACTGCCAGCGGTGCGCTGAACAAGAGGCTGATATTGGCCCCCATGCCGACGCTGATGAAAAACAGCCCCAGCAGCAAGCCTTTGAAGGGTTCGATCTGGGCTTCCAGTTCGTGGCGGTATTCCGAGTCGGCCAGCAGCAGGCCGGCGAGGAACGCGCCCAGGGCCATGGACACCCCGGCCAGGTCCATCAGCCAGGCGGTGCCGATGACCACCAGCAGCGCGGTGGCGGTGGACACCTCGGGCAGCCCGGTGGCGGCCACCACGCGAAACACCGGGCGCAGCAGATAACGCCCGCCGACCACCACGACTGCAATGCTGCCCAGCACCTGCAGGCCGTGGGTGATGTCCTGGGCAGTGCTGGTGTGGTGGTCGCCGCCGGCCAGGGCCGGCACCAGGGCGATCAGCGGGATGGCGGCAATGTCCTGGAACAGCAAAATGGCAAACGCCAGGCGCCCGTGGGGGCTGTTGAGTTCCTTGCGTTCGGCCAGGCTTTGCAGGCCGAAGGCGGTGGAGGACAACGCCAGCCCCAGGCCGAGGACGATGGCGCTGTTCAGGGGTTGGCCGAACACCAGCAGGGCCATGCTGCCGATCACCACCCCGGTCAGCAGCACCTGGGCCAGGCCGACGCCGAACACCGCCTTGCGCATCACCCACAGCCGTCGCGGCGACAGCTCCAGGCCAATGATGAACAGCAGCAGCACCACCCCCAGTTCGGAAATATGGCTGACGCTCTGCGGGTTGCCGATCAGCCCCAGCACCGACGGGCCGATGATCACCCCGGCAAACAGATAGCCCAGGACCGCCCCCAGTTGCAGGCGCTTGGCCAGGGGCACGGTCAGCACCGCCGCGAACAGAAACACGACGGCGGCTTGTAACAGGTTGCCTTCATGGGGCATGGGCTTACTCCGGGGGATGGGCAGCGCTGGTTGACCTTGGCCAGCAGGGCGCGACCCAGGATAGGGGGATAAGGTTACGACCGATCGATGGCCGCTGGCGTCACAACTGGCTGCGCCAGGTACTGGTGAATTCGGCGGCCGCCGGCGGCAGGCGGTTCAGCAGGGCCACCGCGTTGTCGCCCTGGTTGTAATAGACCAGGAAGTCGCCGTGTTCAAAGCAGACCATGAAGCCGCTGAGAATGCTTGTGTCCAGGTGCGGCCATGTATCGAACAGCGCGGCGACATCGGTGATCAGCTGGCCCGCCAGATGGCCGGCGTCGAGGGTTGCCAGCAGGTCTTCGACGCGCCATTCACAGCGTTGCCCATGGTCCAGCTCGAAGGCTGGCGTCAGGTGCAGGGGCTGGTGGTCGGTGCCGACGCTTTCGCCGTCGCTGAGCAGGAACATCGACAGCAGGCTGGCATCGATGCAGCGCCATTGCAGGTCGCCACAGTCATCCATGACCCGCTCTCCGGCAAAAAAATAGCGCCCGTTGTCCAGCCCGGCCAGGCGCTTGCCGATCAGGCTGCGCAGCCGTTGCAGGTCGAGGGCCTGGCGTTCGGCACCGCCGGTGCGGCAGTGGTCGCCGCTCACGCCGTGGCCTGGGTGTCAGCGCCGGCATGGGGCGCAGGCGCCTGGGCCAGCAGGGGTGGCATCGGGCAATCCAGCAGGTCGGCCACCGCGCGCAGCAGCTCGGCTTCGGCGACTGTCACTGCGCCGTCGTAACCGATGCAGCGGGCCATGGCGCCGAGCAGCGTCGGGCGTTGTTCCAGTGTCAGCTGGCGCAGGCGGAGCAGGGCCTGGTCCAAGTGTTCAAGGTCGGTTGCAGCTGCTTGCGGGCGCTCGAACGGCAACTCGCTCCAGGCGCAGGCCAGGGCCAGGCGCGCCTGTTCCGGGTCGGCCTGGCCGGCGTTGGCCAGGGCCCCGAGCACTACCGCCAGTTCGGTGCTGCACTGGGCCAGGGTCCATTTGTACTCGGCGGCGGGCAGGCCTTCGACATTGCGCTGCACGATGCGCAACAGGGTCCACTCCAGCAACTCGACCTCGGCGTCGGCGTCGATCAGGTGCCTGAGGTTGTCCATGAAGACTTGCAGTGTGCCCTTGTCCAGCTGCTTGAGGGCCGGGATGACCAGGTCCAGCAATGGCAGGCGCAGGCCCGGATCAAGCTGCTCCAGGGCCGGGCTCAGGGAGTCGACGGCGCCCCGCAGCGCAGCGTCGGTGCTGCTGGCCAGCTGTTGCAATTGCAGGGTGCGCACCGTTGCGATTGGCGACAGCAGCAGGCCGTAGACCAGGGCCTGGGCCCCAGTGCTGCTGCGGGCGCTGTCCTTGAGCCGTGGGTCGAGGCTGGCCAGGGTCTGTTGCGCCGCGTGCAGGTGGCCCGGTTGCGGCGCGCCGATGGTGGCAATCGAGGCCTGCACGGCGGCCAGGTCAAACACCAGGGCCGCCGGCGCAGGGGCGACGCTGGGCAGGGAGCTGAGCACTTCGGAAAAATCGAGGTCGCTGCTGCCGCTGGCGGCGGGCAGCTCGACCATGGCCACGCTGGGGAAGTTGCCGTCCCAGTTCGGCTCGATCCGGCGAATGCGTTCGCCCAGGGGCGGGTGAGTCGCCGAGCCAGCGCTGGCGGAAAGCGTCGCGCCTTCGCTGAAGTACAGATGGCTGAATTCGGCGGCGTGGGCGGCGTCCAGTTTGGAACTGGCGGAGTACCCGCCGATCTTTTTCAGGGCGCCGAGGATGCCAGTCGGGTTGCGGGTGAACTGCACCGCCGAGGCGTCGGCGAGAAACTCGCGTTCGCGGCTGATGGCGCCCTTGATCCGATTGCCGAAAAACGTGCCCACCGACCCCAGCAGCACCAGGGCCATGCCGATAAACAGTCCCACGGTCCCGGCCTGGTTGCGTCCGGACTTGCTGTTGAGAGCGCTGGAGCCGCTGGCAATCACGTTGCCCACCAGGCCGATCACCAGGATGCCGTGGACGATCGCCACCAGCCGGGTATTGAGGCGCATGTCGCCGTTATAGATGTGGCTGAATTCATGGGCGATGACCCCCTGCAGCTCATCGCGGTTGAGGACCATGATCGCGCCGTGGGTGACCCCGACCACCGCGTCCTGGGGCGTGAGCCCGGCGGCGAAGGCGTTGATCCCGGCATCCGGCAGCACGTACACCTGGGGCACCGCAGTGCCGGAGGCCAGGGCCATTTCTTCGACCACGTTGAGCAGCCGCTGCTCCTCCAGCCCCCGGGGTTCGAGGTTGATCAAGCGGCCGCCGAGCCGCTCGGCCACCACCTTGCCCCCGGCGCGCAATTGCGCGTGCTTGCTCAGGCTGGCACCGATGACCACCACCAGCACCAGGGCGGCGATGCTCGGCACCAGTTGCCAGTCGATGCCTGCCTCGATTTTCATTTCCTGCTGGAGCTGCTGCACACCCACGATCAGCACCACGCTGGTGACGGCGATCAGCGAGATCACCGCCAGGGTCATCAGCAGTACCAGCTGCAGGGTGCGCCGTTTGGCACGGGCCTGGTGTTCAAAGAAATTCATTGGACCGTCCGTGGTGCAAGCGGGTTAGAACGCAACCTTGGGCGCTTGCTGGATCGCCGCGCTGTCGGCGAATTCCAGCAGGCTGGCGTCGCTGCCATGGCCCAGGACCCCGGCCAGCAGCACTGGCGGGAAGCTCTGGCGATAGCTGTTGTAGGCCATGACCGAGTCGTTGTAGGCCTGGCGGGCGAAGGCCAGTTTGTTTTCGGTGCTGCTCAACTCTTCGCTCAATTGCTGCATGTTCTGCGAGGCCTTGAGGTCCGGGTAGGCTTCCATGGTCACGTTCAGGCGGCCCATGGCGCTGGTCAGGGCCCCTTCGGCCTGACCCAGTTGCGCCATGCTCTGGGCGCTGCCCGGTTGCGCCGCGACCGCCTTGAGGCCGGCGAGGGCGGTGTTGCGCGCGGCGATCACCGCTTCAAGGGTTTCACGCTCGTGCTGGAGATAGCCCTTGGCGGTTTCCACCAGGTTGGGGATCAGGTCATAGCGGCGCTTGAGCTGGACTTCGATCTGGGCGAAGGCGTTCTGATAGCGATTGCGGCGGTTGACCAGGGTGTTGTAGATGCTGATGGCACCGATCACCAGCACGGCCAGAATGGCCAGGGCAACGAGGGTGGAAATAGCCATGGTGATGTCCTTATCCAGGTGGTTTTTGTGGGGCGCATGGTAACCGAATTTTTTCTGCTCACGGGCCGCGCTGGTCGCCTGGGGTTCGCTTTGTTGCCGTCGGCCCGCTGGGCCCGAGGTCCGTCGGCAAGGGCTGTGAATGATTTCCCCAGGCCGCGGTCCGCTTGAATTCTGGAGTGCCTCATGATCGTCAAACCACTGATTGCCTGCCTGTCGGCCATGGCGCCGGTCAAGCGCTGAGGCACTGCCGAGCGTCGCCAGCACGTCGCGGGGTTTGCCAAGGGCGAGCAATTCTGCGAAAACCCTGCGCGCATTCCCCGGCGGCGGGGAGCGTTGAACGAGGGGCAATGATGAACGAGCAGATGAGCGACCAATTACAGGTGATCGATACCCGGCTGGGCGACGGCAAGGCCGTGGTCAAGGGGGCGTTGATCACCACCCAGTACCGGGGCTTTCTGGAAGATGGCACGAGCTTCGATTCCTCCTATGAGCGCGGCAAGCCATTTCAGTGCGTGATCGGCACCGGGCGGGTGATCAAGGGCTGGGATCAGGGCCTGATGGGGATGAAAGTCGGCGGCCAGCGCAAGCTGCTGGTGCCGGCGCACCTGGCTTACGGCGAGCGCTCCATGGGGGCCCATATCAAGCCCCATTCCAACCTGATCTTCGAGATCGAGTTGCTGGAAGTGCTGACCCGCGACGACTGATCCGACCCGCAACGACCTCCACTGCGTGGCCCGGGCGGTAATTGCCCGTGGGCCACCCAGCCTTTGCCACGCGGCTCGATGCCGAGCGAGCATTGCCTCCCATCCAAATAGTTGGCGACGCGCTTGCCAGGTTGGCCGGCCATGGGTGAAGATGCTCGCCACATAGGGGTAGGGGGTATAGGTATGTCGCACACGCATGCACAGAAAGACGAACTGCTGAAACGGGTTCGGCGCATTCTCGGGCAGGTCCAGGCCGTGGAACGGGCGCTGGAGTCCGGCGCCGAGTGCGCCAAGACCCTGCACCTGGTGGCCGCGACTCGTGGCGCCATCAATGGGTTGATGGGCGAAATCATCGAGGCCCATGCCCTGGAGCACGTGGCCAACCCCGAACTCAGCGACGCAGAGCGGGCCAAGGGCGTCGACGAGTTGCTCGAAGCCATCCGCCGCTATTCCTGACAGGGGACTCCCGCATGAGCATTGCAGCCCAAGCCCGGCATTTTTCTCATCCTCACCTGTTTCTCGGCGCCGGCCACGACGATAACGCGCGCCGCACCCTGTGGGTGGTGGCGCTGACCCTGGTGATGATGGTCGGCGAAATTGCCGCCGGCTATATCACCGGCTCCATGGCGCTGTTGGCCGATGGCCTGCACATGGCGACCCACGCCGGCGCCCTGGGCATTGCGGCGGCGGCCTACGGCTATGCCCGACGCCATGCCGGCAGCGCACGTTTCAGTTTCGGCACCGGCAAGGTCGGCGACCTGGCGGGCTTTGCTTCGGCGATGATCCTGGGCCTGGTGGCGCTGGGCATTGCTGCCGAGTCGCTGCTGCGCCTGTTCCAGCCGACCCAGGTGGCCTTTACCGAGGCCACGCTGATTGCGGTGGCGGGGCTGGCGGTGAATATCCTCAGCGCCTGGCTGCTGGGCGGCCATCACAACCATCATGGCCATGGGCACCACGCGGAGCATGAACACGGGCATGAACATGCCCATCCCCATGAGCACGCCCACGCCCATCACGACAACAACCTGCGTTCGGCCTATGTGCATGTGCTGGCCGATGCCCTGACTTCGGTGCTGGCGATTGCCGCGTTGCTCGCGGGGCGTTACCTGGGTTGGGTCTGGCTTGATCCGCTGATGGGCCTCGTCGGCGCGGTGGTGATCGCCCGCTGGGCCTACAGCCTGATGAAGACCAGCGCCGCCGTGCTGCTTGACGCCAGCGACGAGCAGGTGGCCGCGCAGATTCGGCAACTGGTGGAGTCGAGCGGGGACGCCAGCATCACCGACCTGCATGTGTGGCAGGTCGGGCCCCAGGCGCGGGCGGCCATTGTCAGCGTCCTGGCCCAGCCGTCGCTGAGTGCCGAGGCGTTGCGCCAGCGCCTGGCGGCGGTGCACGAGTTGGCGCACCTGACCCTGGAGTACCGCAGCCTGTAATCGCGCCCGGCAGGTTCAGGCGTTGTCGGGCGCCAGCAGCCCATGGGCCGAGTAGGCGATCCCGCTCAGCGCCACCACCAGCAACACCAGGCTGGAAGCCCAGGTCACGGCCCGCTGGTACTTGAGCGTGAGGGCGTGGCGCGAAAGCAGGATATAGCCCGCCAGCACTGCGAAATCGATCACCACCCACAGCCCGATCAGCACGCTCACGCTGGTGCTGAACGACGGGCTGACCTGGATGAATCGAGGAAAGAACGAGACAAAGAACAGGATGTCCTTGGGGTTGGAAATCCCCACCAGAAAACCGTGCAGCAGATTCCCGCCAGCCCGCTGTGGCCGTGATCCCTCGGGGCTGGCGGAGCGGTCTGGCGCCCGCAGGCTGCGCAGCCCCTGCCATGCCAGGTAACCGATAAAGCAGCAGCCCAACAGGCTCACCCAGTTGAGCAGGGACGGCGCCAGCGTCAGGCTGCCGCCTAGAATCAGCACCGCCACCAGGGCCAGCAGCAAGGATGCGGCG
Source organism: Pseudomonas sp. CF161 (assembly GCF_000416215.1). NCBI lineage: Bacteria > Pseudomonadati > Pseudomonadota > Gammaproteobacteria > Pseudomonadales > Pseudomonadaceae > Pseudomonas > Pseudomonas sp. CF161. The sequence continues at coordinate 46,373 of NZ_ATLP01000097.1, read as the reverse complement.
TTGGTGCCCAGGGCGGTTAGCACGGCGCGCCGTGGACCGGCCCGCAGGCTGGTGTTGACGATCAGCGCCACCACCGGCCCCGGTGTCGCCACCAGTAGCAACACGCTGAATACATAAAGCACAACCAGTGAAAGTTGGAGTTGCACGAACGGCCCGCCTTGAAACGAGTGAGAGGTGCATCGATTGGCCGATGCGTCATGGTCCGGCACAGCTTGACCGGCTGACGGCGGGTTTAAAAACCGATAAAGCTGTAACCTTGCATGAGTATTTATCATTATCGGAGCCGCTGATGGCCGAACGCATTCCTCCGCTTTATGCCCTGCGCGCCTTTGAGGTGGCGGCCCGGACCTGCTCCTTTACCCAGGCCGGCGCCGAGTTGGCCCTGACCCAGAGCGCGATCAGCCGCCATATCCGCACCCTGGAAAGCGCCCTCGATTGCCGCCTGTTCGAACGCAAGGGGCCCAAGGTGGCCCTGACCGATGCCGGCCAGCGCCTGGCCCAGGAACTCAAGGTGGGCTTTCGGATTATCGAAGAGGCCTGCCTGCCGTTTCGCGGCAACGCCCGGCAGTTGCGGCTCAAGGCGCCGTCGACCCTGACCATGCGCTGGCTGTTGCGGGCCCTGGAGACCCTCAGGCAGACCGAGCCCGAACTGGAAGTGCAACTGGCCAGTGTGTGGATGGATGTGGACGCGGTGGATTTCCAGGCCGAACCCTACGATTGCGCGATTTTGCTGGGCAACGGGCAGTTCGGCGCCGGGGTCGAGGGCTGCAAGCTGTTCGATGAATGGCTGATCCCGATCTGCGCCCCCGAAGCCGCGCCGACCACGCCCTGGAGCCTGCAGCGTTTGCAGGAAGCGCAATTGATCCATCCCTCGCCAGACCGCCGCGATTGGCGGCGCTGGCTCGCGGCGCAAGGGTGGCAGGAACAGGTGCGGCTGGATCGGGGCAAGGTGTTCGACACCCTGGACCAGGGCATCAGCGCGGCCATGCGCGGACACGGGGTATCGATCGGTGATCTGCAACTGGTGGCCGACGACATTCGTGACGGCCAGGTCGGCGTGCCATTCGACAGCGCCGTGGCCTCGGGGGACGGTTATTACCTGGTCTGGCCCAAGGCCGGCCCGCGCCGGGAAAAAATCCTCCGCCTGCGGGACTTCCTGATCGGCGACCTGCCGGGTCTCGCCGGCATCGACCTCAATTACCTGCCCCCGGCGTAGGCGCAGTGCGCGCCTGACGGCGGATCAGCCCGTGGCGGGTGGCTGGCGCAGCATGACCCAGTCGCGGTGCAGGTCGGCGCCGCATTGGAAGGTGGTTTCACCGACGTTGATAAAGCCATTGCGCTGGTAGAAACGGATCGCCCGCGCGTTGGCTTCGCTGACCGTCAGCCGAATGGGCTGGCGGAGCGATTCCAGGGTCTGTTGCAACAGGTACTGGGCGCCGCCGCTGCCGTGAAAGTCCGCCGCCAGGTAGCAGCGGGTCAGCTCCGGCACCTGGTCGGCCTCGGCGATACCCAGGGCCTGCGGGCGCAGCTTGATCAGGCTGTAGCCGATAACCTGGCCCTGGTGCAGCAGCACCCGCAGTTGTTGCTCCGGGTCATCCACGGCCGCGTTGAAATGCTCTGCCTGCAGTTGGTCCTGGATAAAGGCCGCAATCTCCGCGGGCGGCGTATTGGCCGGGCAGGCCAGGGCGAAGGTCTGGGCGGCGATCTGGCTGATGCGCGGGCTGTCGGTGTGAAGCGCGTCGCGAACCTGAAAGGGCATGGGGCTTGTCTTCCTTGAGGGTTAGTCGATGGCAGCGGCCTATCTTAAACAGGCCGCCCCGACAGAATGGGCTGAAAGTGCGTTTTTTCAGCCGATTTGTGCACGTCCCAGACCCATGTTCGACAGGATCTGCCGGTAAACCGTGGAGCTTCGGTCCGCCTGGAAGTGCGCTTCGAACAAAGGGTCCAGGGGCAACTCTTCCGGGCGAGTGGAGGCGTTTTTGCAGCATCCTTGGCAACTCGCTCGGGCAAAACCCGTAGCCGCTGCCGAGCCCGCGAGGCTGCGCTGTCCCGTTCAGCCACCCCATGTCGCTGCTTCACCTCGCCACTCTCAAGGGCCAGCGTCCCCACGCGACCCGAGCCTGAGTCGGCGGCCTTGCTACTATCTACCTCCCGATGCAGATCACCCTTCGTTCCGGAGCGAATCATGAGTGCGCACCAACACGACAGCGCGGTATCCCAGGTGGCCGCCGCCATCGCCGAACCGGCCCGCACCAAAATGCTCTGTGCGCTGATGGATGGCCATGCCCGCACCAGCACCGAGTTGGCGGCACTGGCCGATGTCAGCGCCTCCACCGCCAGCGCGCACCTGGGCAAACTCAAGGAGCTGTCGCTGGTGCGCCTGCAGGTGCAGGGCCGCCACCGTTACTACCGCCTGGCCGACCCACGCGTGGCCCAGGCCCTGGAAGCCCTGATGGTGATCGGTCACCACAGCGCTCCGCGCTTCAGCCCGCGCACCCCGGACCGCCTGCAATTTGCCCGCACCTGCTACGACCACATGGCCGGCACCCTGGCCGTGCTGCTGCACGACCGGATGTGCGAAGCCGGCTGGCTGCAGGAGCTGCAAGACAGCGCCCGGGAGTACCACCTGAGCGCGTCCGGCGAGGCGTTCTTTACGGGGCTGGGGATCGAGGTCGAAGGGCTCAAGACCTTGCGCCGACGCTTTGCCTGCCCGTGCCTGGACTGGAGCATGCGCCGCCCGCACCTGGGTGGGGCCCTGGGCGCGGCCTTGCTGCAACACGCACTGCAACGCCAGTGGCTGAATCGGGACCTGGACAGCCGCGCCCTGACCTTGACCGCCAAGGGGCGCAAGGAACTGTCGGCACGTTTCGCCCTGCAACTGCCGGAGGCGACGACGGGCGTGGCAACTCGAACACCGACCTCGGTACTGATCTAGGAGCTGCCCCATGCTTATTGTCTTCAGTGGCCTGCCCGGCACCGGCAAAACCACCATCGCCCGCTTGCTGGCCGTGCGCCTGGGCGCTACTTACCTGCGTATCGACAACATTGAGCAGGCGCTGCGTGACAGCGGTATGCGCGAGGTGGGCAAGACCGGCTATGACATTGCCAATGCCCTGGCCCGCAGCAACCTGGCCCTGGGCAATCAGGTGATCGCCGATTGCGTCAATCCGCTGGCCGAGAGTCGTGAGGCCTGGCGCGCGATTGCCGAAGACCAGGGAGCAGGGCTGCTGGATATCGAGGTGCTGTGTTCCGACCTCGATGAGCACCGGCGCCGGGTGCAAGGCCGGGAGTTGGATGTGCCGGGGCTGGTGCCGGCGAGCTGGCAGTCGGTGTGCGAGCATGACTACCAGCCCTGGGCGGTGCCGCCATTGCGCCTGGACAGCGCCCGGTTGTTACCGGAAGAGGCAGTGCAACTGATCCTCGAGCGGATCGCCGCCGGGCAGTGAAGCGGTATGTTGCAAGCTGTTTCAGCAAGCGCTGTGCAGGGCCAGCCAACAGGGCTTTTTCAGGCTGGAAGGGGTGTTGGCTGGCGCTACGGTCGTGACCCGTTGTCAGCAGATTGCCCGCCGTTTCGCCGATGATCCCCCGGCAAATAACCCATCACCCTGGGTGCTGTGCAGCACTATCAACCACGCTGGCCCCAGCTCAATCAGTGACCGCGCATTTGCCCGGCAGGCGGGCGAAAAGGGCGGTTACTGCCACTTTGCTAGGCTTTTTCGGACGCGGAGGCTGCGTGCAGTACCGCTGTTTTCAGCGCTGGGCACCCAGGGTTACCTCGGGCAGCCAGGCCGGTTGGGTAAAAAAGTCCCGGTTAAGGGGCAAAAAAACCGTCAGCCGGGTTTTCTGCACTTTTTTCGGTCGCTTCAGGGGTGGGCGAGCCTGGGGGACGCTGTGGCCGGCTCAACCGATTCAGTGAAGATCGGCTTTAATGTCTCTAAAGTGAATAAAAATGTCGCTTTTAAGATGATTTTTCAAGCTGTCCCGGCAAAATCCCCAGGGCACGGCATTTGGGCATAGCGATTGCAAAAGCCCTGAAGAGACCGGGGGCATGCCAATGCCTGAGTGCCGGTCCGTTGTCCTCTTTAAATTCCCCTCTTACCCATCAGCAAGATCACGACGTCATTGCCTGTCCTGGCGCTGCCGCCCTTGCCGAAAAAAACTGCACACCCTCCAGCGCAGCGTTCGCGTCACGCGTCGCCGTGCTGCGTGTGCATCATCCCCGGATTGCTGCAACGCACAATGAGGTGCTTTACAACCCAGTACTGACCGCACAGCGCAAGGCCCGATTTATCGAAATAGAGAGCGTCAATAAAAAGCCGTTTAAACCACGGCGAGGAGTGGGGTATGTCCCGGGCTTTTTTTAATGAAATGTATGACGCGAGTGGTGGCTGCCGCCCTCATTATCAGGAGTTTGCCCGCTGGCTGGCGGACACTCCCTTGGAGTTGCTGGACCAGCGTCGGCGCGAAGCCGACCTGTTGTTCCATCGCGCCGGCATTACCTTCACCTTGTACGGGGACGAGCAGGGCACCGAACGGCTGATTCCGTTCGACATCATTCCGCGCAGCATCAAGGCCAGCGAATGGCAGACGGTCGAGCGCGGCTGTATCCAGCGGGTCCAGGCGCTGAACATGTTCCTGGCCGATATCTACCACGGGCAACACATTCTCAAGGAGGGCATCATCCCGGCCGAGCAAGTCCTGGCCAACGAGGGGTACCAGGTGGCGATGCAGGGCCTGGACCTGCACCGCAATATCTATTCGCATATTTCCGGGGTCGACCTGGTGCGCGATGGCGACGGCAGTTACTACGTGCTCGAAGACAACCTGCGCACCCCCAGCGGCGTCAGCTACATGCTTGAAGACCGCAAGATGATGATGCGCCTGTTTCCGGAGCTGTTCGCCGCGCAGCGGGTGGCGCCCATCGACCATTACCCGAACCTGCTGCTCGAAACCCTGAAAAGCTCCTGCCCGCTGGACAACCCCACGGTGGTGGTGCTGACCCCGGGGCGCTTCAACAGTGCCTATTTCGAACATGCGTTCCTGGCCCGCGAGATGGGCGTGGAGCTGGTGGAAGGCGCCGATCTGTTTGTGCGTGACGACCGGGTATTCATGCGCACCACCTCCGGCGCCCAGGCCGTGGATGTGATCTACCGTCGCCTCGACGACGCCTTCCTCGACCCGTTGTCGTTCAACCCCGATTCGATGCTCGGCGTGCCCGGGCTGATCGCCGCCTACCGCTCGGGCAACGTGGTGCTGGCCAATGCCGTGGGCACCGGGGTCGCCGACGACAAGTCGATCTATCCCTATGTCGACGAGATGATCCGGTTCTACCTCAGCGAAGAGCCGGTGCTGAAGAACGTGCCCACCTGGCAATGCCGCAAGCCGGCGGAGCTGTCCCATGTGCTGGCCAACCTGCCGGACCTGGTGGTCAAGGAAACCCAGGGCTCCGGTGGCTACGGCATGCTCGTGGGGCCGGCGGCCACGGCCGCGGAAATCGAGGATTTTCGCGCCCGGCTCAAGGCGCGCCCGCATGCCTATATCGCCCAGCCGACCCTGTGCCTGTCGACCTGCCCGACCTTTGTCGAAAACGGCATCGCGCCGCGGCATATCGACCTGCGTCCCTTTGTGCTGTCGGGCAGCGAAACCCGTCTGGTGCCCGGTGGCCTGACGCGCGTGGCCTTGCGCGAAGGCTCGCTGGTGGTGAACTCGTCCCAGGGCGGCGGCACCAAAGACACCTGGGTAGTGGAGGACTGACACATGCTTTCAAGAACCGCTTCCGATCTGTACTGGATGTCCCGTTACCTGGAGCGCGCGGAGAACCTGGCGCGCATGCTCGAGGTCAGTTACTCGCTGTCGCTGATGCCCCAGGCCGGGCGCAGCGACGGTCACGCCGAACTGGCGATGTCGCTGCTGGCTGCCGGCACCCTGGACGATTACAACGAGCGTTACGGTGAGCTCAATACCGAGCGCATGCTGCATTTCTTCGCCCTCGATGAAACCAATCCCGGCAGCATTTTCAGCTGCCTGCGGGCGGCGCGCAGCAACGCCCATGCGGTGCGCGGGCGGATCACCGCCGACATGTGGGAGAACATCAACGCCACCTGGCTGGAAATGCGCAACATCGCCAGCAATGGCCTGGGCCGCTACGGCATCAGCCATTTCTGCGAGTGGGTCAAGGAACGCTCGCACCTGTTTCGCGGCGCCACCTCGGGCACCATCATGCGCAACGATGCCTACTGCTTTATTCGCCTGGGGACCTTCCTGGAGCGCGCCGACAACACCTTGCGCCTGCTGGACGCACGCTACGAAATGTTCGGCGAAGAGTCCGAGGAGGTCAGCGACAACTCGGCCCGGGGTTATTACCAGTGGAGCGCCCTGTTGCGGGCCCTGTCGTCGTTCGAGGCGTTCAACGAGATCTACCGCAATGCGCCGAATGCCGAACAGGTCTCGGAAATGCTGCTGTTGCGCGCCGATGTGCCGCGTTCGCTGCACGCCTGTATCGAAGAGCTGGACCACATTCTCGCCAGCCTGCCCGGCACCAACGGGCGTCCGGCCCAGCGCCTGGCGGCGGAGCTGAATGCACGCCTGCGCTATACCGGGATCGACGAAATCCTGGCCTCGGGACTGCACCTGTGGCTGAGCGATTTCATCGCCCGGGTTCGCCACCTGGGGCAGACCGTGCACGAGTCTTATCTGGAGGTTGTATGAAACTGTCCATCCGTCACGACACCACCTACAGCTACGCCGACGAGGTCTGCACCAGCATCCAGTTCTTGCGCCTGACGCCCCAGGACAGTCAGCGCCAGCGCATTCTGCAATGGCACCTGGAACTGCCGCGCCTGGTGCGCAGCCAGATCGATCCCTACGGCAACATCCTGCATGTGCTGACCCTGGACGAACCCCACGGCGCCATTGTGCTCACCGCCTATGGCGAGGTGGAAATCGACCGCTCCCGGGAGGTCGAGCCTGATAGCCAGTCGCCGCTGCCGTTTCTGCGCAGCAGCCACCTGACCCAGTGCGACGCCGCCTTGAGTGCCTTTGCCTTGCAGCACTGCGGTGCGCGCCGTGATCGCGCGGCGCTCACCGACCTGATGCACGCCCTGGCCGACCACATGCCTTACAGCCCGGGTGCCACGGCGGTCGACAGCACCGCCGCCGAGTCCTTTGCCGGCGGGGTCGGGGTGTGCCAGGACCACACCCATGCGTTTCTCGCCTGTGCCCGCAGCCTGGGAATCCCGGCGCGCTATGTTTCGGGCTACCTGTGCACCGAGGATGAAAGCCACCTGGCCAGCCACGCCTGGGCCGAGGCCTGGCTCGACGATGGCTGGTACAGCTTCGACGTGACCAACCGCCTGACCCGCCCCGAACGCCATCTGAAACTGGCGCTCGGCCTGGACTACCTCGACGCCTGCCCGGTGCGCGGCATGCGCCGTGGCGGCGGCGCCGAGCGTATGCAGGCGCGGGTCCAGGTCAGCTCGATGGTGCAGGTGCAGCGGTAAGGGCCGCCCGGGCGCGAGCCTGGGCGTCAGCTGGAGCCGGGGTGCTGATAGTCCCGGCACCAGGCGTCGCCGTAGCGGCTGAGCAGGGCCTGGGTCAGTTGCTCGCTGTCGGCGGTTTCGCTGACGCGGAACAGGGTCCAGACCAGGGGGCGCAGCAACTGATCGCGGGTCCTGTAGCCCGGGACATCAGCAATGCTCTCGGCACGCTGGTTGAACCAATGTTCCAGCAGGCGCTGGGAGTCGGCGTCGGCCCCCAGCAGGAACACGAACACCAGGCCGATCAGGTCCAGGTTCCAGCTCAGCATCGGGTTGTCAAAGGCCACCTCGGCCAGGGGCAGGCTGCGTAGCAGGGCGGCGATTTCTCGATGCAGCCAGGGATCGTCGGCGAACTCGGTCTTGAGCTTGGCTTTTTTGCTCAGCATCCCGGGTTGGTGGGAGAAGCGCCGCAGTTGTGTCAGCAGCGCCAGCTTGCGCGAATACCCCGTCAGCGACACTTCGCCGCTAAACAACAGGCGCATGACCCAGCGGTTCAGGCGGCAGCGCGGAAACCCGTGTTGCTCCAGCACCTCGGCGGCCTGTGCGGCGGCCTGGGTCAGCAGTGGCCAATGGGCGTCCTTGCTCACGGGCGGGGTCAGACCGTTGAGCAGCAAGTAGTAATAAAACCCCTGCAGGGTGGCCTCGGGCAGGTCCCGGGGCGGCTTGCGACTGAGTGGCGTGATGGCCGGGTGATGCGAGTTGTAATAGTCGTTGTAGCTCAGTGCCTGATCGAAGCTGTCTTGGCCGGAAGCGATAAAACGCTCCACCGTATCCGTGCTGGAAGTCATGGGCAGTCCTGTGCGTCAAGGGGCGGGCAGTATAAGAAAAACCGTCGCCATGGCGCACCTCAGGAAGGGGGCAGGTAGCTTTTTCGGTACTCGTCCGGGGTGGCGCCCATCATCTTGCGGAACATGCTGATAAAGGCCGAGGCGCTGCTGTAGCCCAGGTCCAGGCCGATGGTTTCCACGGTCTGGCCCTGTTCCAGCAGGGCCAGGGCTTCCACCACTTTCAGGCGCTGGCGCCACTCGATTAGCGACATGCCCAGATCGCGCTGGGCACGGCGCATCAGGGTGCGCTCGGTGGTGTTGGCGGCGCGGGCCAGTTGTGGCAGCGAACGCGGATCGCCAGGGGCGGCTTTCAGCGCACGCAGCACCGGGCCCAGCAGCAGGTCGTCGGAGGATGGCAGGTAGCTGCCGGCGCATGAGGCTCGGGCCAGTTTATCCACCAGCACCTGCAACAGGCGTTGCTGCTCCTCGGTCTGGGGCTGGCTCGGCGGGTCGCGGCGCAGGTCGTTGAGCAGCGCCAGGATCAGCGGGCTCAGGGTCAGCGCGCAGTGGTGGCTGGGCAGGGCGCCGCACAACTCGGCGCTCAGGTACAGCGAGCAATGGCACGCTGCATGGCGGTTGAAGCCGACGTGCTCGACGTTCGGAGGCAGCCAGATGCCGTATTGCGGCGGCGCCAGGTAGTGGTGATCGCCCAGTTCGATTTCCATCACGCCGCTGTAGGAATAGACGAACTCACCCCAGGCATGGCTGTGGCGCGGGTAGGTGGCCTGGGCCGGCATGCACTCGGTGCGAAAGAAGATCGGCGCCGGCAGCGACTCGGTAAAGGGTGGGATGCGCAAATGCTGGGCGGTGTGGCGCATGGAACACCTGCTTGGCGGATAAGTGGTATGGGTTGTCGGATAAAGACTATATCAATCAAATCTGTCAGCCGGACAATGCCAGCTCACTTCCTCCAATCAAGGACGCCCCATGGCCAATCGCCAAGCGCTCGATGCCAATGCCACGCTGCTGATGGTCGGCTTGTGTGCGGTCTGGGGTTTTCAGCAGGTCTCGTTGAAAGCCATGGCGCCCGACATCGCGCCGATCCTGCAGATTGCCCTGCGCTCCGGCCTCGCCGCGCTGCTGGTCGGGGCCTTGATGCGCTGGCGCGGGGAAACCCTGGCCGTGGGCGAGGGCCACTGGCGCCCGGGGCTGCTGGTGGGGGGGCTGTTTGCTCTGGAGTTTCTGCTGGTGGGCGAGGGCCTGCGCTACACCACGGCCTCGCACATGGTGATTTTCCTTTACACCGCGCCGATCTTCGCCGCCCTCGGGCTGCACTGGAAACTCCCGGCCGAGCGGCTCCAGGCCGTGCAATGGCTGGGCATCGGCGTGGCGTTCTCCGGGGTGGTGGTGGCATTCAGCGGACACTCCGGCCCGGCCCAGGGCGCCGACGCCTGGCTCGGGGATTTGCTGGCGGTGCTGGCCGGCGTGGCCTGGGGCGCGACCACGGTGGTGGTGCGCTGCTCGCGCCTGGCGGCCAGCCCCGTGACCCGGACCCTGCAATACCAGTTGCTCGGCGGCTTTGTCTGGCTGTCGCTGGCGGCCCTGTGGACCGGGCAGACCACCCTGCATTTCACGCCCTTGGTGTTTGCCAGCCTGACCTTCCAGGTGCTGCTGGTGTCGTTCGCCAGTTTCCTGGTGTGGTTCAGCCTGTTGCGCCGCTACCTGGCCTCGCGCCTTGGGGTGCTGTCGTTCATGACTCCCCTGTTCGGCGTCGGCTTTGGCGTGTGGCTGCTGGACGAACCCCTGGAGTCGAACTTTATTCTCGGTTCGATGCTGGTGCTGGCGGGGCTCGTGCTGGTCAGCGGTTATGAGTGGCTGCAGCAGCGCCTGGCCCGCCGCGCATTGGCGGGCCAGGGCCCGTTGTAGCGGCCGGGGCTGGGTGGCCGAGCTTGGGCAGAGCCTGCCCCATCAACGACGCGTTTATCGTGAGTGGCGCAACCAGTGCCGAATTCTTCAGCATCGCCTGGCGCAGGCAGTTCCGTTTCAGCCGAGACCCGGCAGCGGTTCAGGATTCGGCGGCGCGCCGGGCCTGGAGAATCTCCTCGCGCAGTTTTTCTGCGCCACTGCAGGCCGGATCCTGCGGGCCGAAGCGGCAGGATTTCTGTAGCACCTTGAGCGCCAGCTCAAGGTCGGCCTTGACCCCGAGCCCGCGACTGAGGTGGAAGCCGTACATGGTGCAGGCCCAGGGATCGTCGAGGTCGCAGGCGCCGGCAAAGGTCTGGACCGCGCATTGGCGAACCTCGGGGCTGTTGGCATCCGCCGCGAGCATGCCGGCGGCGCGGTTGGTGCACCCGGAGACCAAGCCCAGGCTGCACGCCCGCTGGTACAGCGGCTCATAACCCTGGTCGGCGCCGCCGGCCGGTTGCAAGCCATTGGCCAGCCAGTAGCAGGCATTGGCGTCGCCGGTTTCGCAGTGGGCCAGGCAGCTTTCCATACGCCCCGGGCCCTGGCAGGGATCGGCTCGCAGGGGCTGGAGAGCGGTGCGTGCCGGCATGGATTCGGCCGGGCACTTTTTGGCCTGGGCCTGCCAGGCAGCGTTGGCCTGGACCCTGGCCGCAAGGCTGGCGCTGAGCTTGAGCGGATCTTGATCGGCGTTGGCCTGCAAGGCCCAGAGCAGGGTGATAGCCACTAACCAGAGGCGATGGGCGGAGCGCATTGAGGGAATCCTTTCTTGGGGGGCTGGGTATCTTAAGTAAATTCACGGCCGGTTCCAGGGCTTTCCCGGTATCGGCCGCGGTTTATTTCGGGCCAGGCCCACGTGCCACTTGAATGGGACAGGTTCGACTCTGTACTGTATATGCAAACAGTATAGGGTTTAGCCATGCAGCTGATCGACAAGCTGAGCATCCTCGCCGACGCCGCCAAGTACGACGCGTCCTGCGCCAGCAGTGGCGCGCCCAAGCGCAGTTCCGCCGGCAAGGAAGGGCTGGGCTCGACCAATGGCATGGGCATCTGCCACAGCTATACCCCGGACGGGCGCTGCGTTTCGTTGTTGAAGATCCTGCTGACCAATTTCTGCCTCTATGACTGCCAGTACTGCGTCAACCGCCGTTCCAGCGATGTGCCCCGGGCGCGGTTCAGCCCCGAGGAAGTGGTGACCCTGACCCTGGACTTTTATCGGCGCAATTGTGTGAGCGGGCTGTTCCTCAGCTCGGGGATCATTCGCTCGGCGGACTACACCATGGAACAGTTGGTGCGGGTGGCCAAGCTGCTGCGCGAAGAGCACGAGTTTCGCGGTTATATCCATTTGAAAACCATCCCCGAGGCCGACCCGCTGTTGATCGCCGAAGCTGGGCGCTACGCCGATCGTCTCAGCGTGAACATCGAGCTGCCCACCGACCTGAGCCTGCAGACCCTGGCCCCGGAGAAGCAGCTAGGCTCGATCAAGCAGGCCATGCAGACCATCTACACCGGCGAGCAGACGGTGCTCAACGAGCCTCGGGCGCCGCGTTTCGCGCCGGCGGGGCAGAGCACCCAGATGATCGTCGGCGCCGACGATACCGACGACAGCACCATCCTCCACAGCGCCGAAGCGCTGTACGGCAATTTTCGTTTGCGCCGGGTGTATTACTCGGCCTTCAGCCCCATTCCCAACAGCCCGAAAAGCGTGCCCCTGGCCGCGCCGCCACTGATGCGCGAGCACCGTCTGTATCAGGCCGACTTTCTATTGCGCAGTTATGGCTTTCGCGCCGATGAGTTGTTCAAGGGGCCGGGGCACCTGGCGCTGGACATGGACCCGAAACTGGCCTGGGCCCTGGAACACCGCAGTGTGTTCCCTCTGGACCTGAACCGCGCCGAGCCGGCGCTGATCGCCAGGATCCCCGGCATCGGCCTGCGCACCACCCAGCGCCTGGTGGAGTTGCGCCGCGAGCGGCGGATCCGCTACGAGGACCTGGCGCGCATGCGCTGCGTGCTGAGCAAGGCCAAGCCGTTCTTTATCACCAGCGACTATCACCCGCAGCAAGCCGAAAGCAGCAGCGCGCTGCTTTACCAACAGTTGCGGGAGCGCCCGCAACCTCAGCAGATGGGCTTGTGGGGATGATCTGCCTGGATTGCGACGAGCTGTTCGAGACCTGGCGCCAGCAAGCGCGCTGGTTGCTCAGCCACGGCATTGATCCGAGCCGGGTCAGTTGGTGCGGGACCCAAGTGGCCGACCTGTTCGCCACCGACGAAGCGTGTCCGCCGCACATGGGGCCGGTGCAGGCGCGCATCCCCAAGGCCTTGCTCGGCTTGTTGGAACATGCCGCGCGCTACCACGGCGAGCAGCGCTGGAGCCTGCTGTATGAGGTGCTGTGGCGGGTCAGCCACGGCGACCGCACGGCCATGCTCAGCGGAGACCGACTGGGCAGCGAATTGCAGCGGCGGATCAAGCAGGTGGACCGCGAGGCCCATCACCTGCATGCCTTTGTACGATTTGTCGAAGTGCCACCAGGGCCCGAGGGCGCCCTGGGGGCGGCTGCCGAACAGCCGCAGTACGTGGCCTGGCATGAGCCGGCCCATGACATTCTGGCCAGCGCCAGCGAGCACTTTATCGGGCGCATGGGCCGCCATCGCTGGATGATCGCCACGCCCCGGGACGGCGTGTATTACGACGGCCAGGCGCTGATTCACCAGCGCCGCTGCCCCGTGGCCTGGCAGCAATTGGCCCAAGGCGTACAAGACCCCGGCGGTGAAATGTGGCTGGCCTACTACAGCCATATCTTCAATCCTGCGCGGCTCAACCCCAAGGTCATGCAGGGCCACTTGCCCGCGCGGTTCTGGAAGAACCTGCCGGAAGGCCCGCTGATTCCTGCGCTGATCAGCGAAGCGCGCCACGGCAAGCAGCGCGACGGGCAGGCCAGCCAGGTGGCGAATCGTCCGGGCAAACGTATCGGCCCGGCGCAACCAGACACCCTTTGAAGTGGACGAGGAGCAGCATTGACGATGGATGATGGCAAGGGCATTACCGAGGCGTTCTGGTCGCAACAGGTGAGTGACGACGCCAAAATGCTGTGGCGGGTGGGCAGTCGGGGCATCACCTTTCTGGCGGCGCTGTTGCTGCCCAAGACCGGCTTGAAGGCGCTGGATATCAGCGTCGCAGTGCTGACGGCGTTGATTCCGCTGCTGGTGATCGAGACGCACCGCGCCTACTCCAAGTTTTCGCCGGGCTTTCTTGCGGCGGTGATCAGGGTTTGTGTCAACGGCACCAGCCTTGCCGTGGCGTGCCTGGGGTTGCTGATTTACATCGGGGTGGTAGCGCCGGTGGTGTCGGCGATCGGCAGCGTGTTTTTCCTGGAAGGGGTGCGCAGCTTCAATGGCCAGGGGGCTGGGCCCCTTGAACAGGTGTTTCTCGGCGTGTTTGCCGTGGTAGTCCTGTTGGCCGTGGTGGTCGCGGTGTTGAGGAATTTTCGCGAGTTGAACATCTTCGAACTGGTCTATCGCCTGCCACGGGCCAAGGTCGAATGGCTGATGACACAGCGGCCGATGCGGGCCAGCAACTGGGGGATGTTCGTCTGGTTCGAGCTGTGCGTGTTGATCGCCAGTTTCGTCTACACCCTGACGGTATCCAAGGCAGCGGTGTTGCTGGTGGAGGGGTTCAGGCAGGTGCTGGCGTTGTTTCAGGGCAGCGTTTGAGACCGTGATTCGGTGCTCGGGTTCCGATATCTAGGCAGGCTTTAACTCATGAAATAGAACTTTTTACAAGTTGGCTTAGTGCATTTTTTTATGAGTTTTGTAATGGCATGTTAGTCCGTTTTCTTATGTTGATTTTTGTGGTTTTTTAACTTTAAGTTTACGCTTCGACATTGAGTTGGCATGATGAAAACACCCCTCGCCTTGATTGGAAAAGTAATAATTTGATCTTGCGTGGGCTGTCCGTAACCAACTAGCGGATTAAAAATAAGAATTATCCTAGCTCTTGATAAGATAAGTCTTATTGATTAACAAGTGGCATGTTCGGTTTTTAGTTGTCAGTCATTCACCGATTATTAGTGTATTTCTAACTAGGCCGAGCTTGAGTTGGTGCCACTCTGTCGACCCGGAGTATTACGTCATGCGCATTGCCATTCTCGATAATCAACCGCTGGAGCTTGAGCGGTTGCGCGAGGCGCTGAGTTCCTACAATTTGTCTGACGGCAGTTCCCCACTCTGTACCGCGTTTTCCAACAGTCCCGACCTGCTGCGCCGGCTCAAGCGCGAGACCTTTGATCTGGTCATCCTCGACTGGCAGGCCACCGAAGTCAGCGGTTTGCAGGTGCTGCTGTGGATCAAGGAGCATTTGCGGCCCGAGCCCCCGGTGATCATGGTCACCTCACGCAGCGCTGAACGTGATGTAGTCCAGGCCCTGAACGCCGGCGCCGACGAGTACATCAGCAAACCCTTCCGCCAGGCCGAGCTGCTCGCGCGGTTGAATAACGTGTTGCGCCAGCGCCAGGGCGAAAAGGGCCGCGATGAAGGGGCGGTGGTCTTCGGCAACCTGCGCTTCAACGTGCATGAGGGGCAGGTCTGCGTTGGCGGAACCCCCGTGGCCTTGACCCTGCGCGAGTTCAACCTGGCGTTGCTGCTGTTTCGTAATCAGGGCCGGCCCCTGTCGCGCAGCTATCTGTATGAACACTTGTGGATGCGCGATGAAGTGCTGTCGTCTCGGACCCTCGATACCCATATCTACCGCGTGCGCAGCAAACTGAAGCTGACTGCCGAGCACGGCTGGGTGCTGAGTACGGTCTATGGCTACGGCTATCGGCTCGAAGCGCTCAATGCCTGACAGGTCAGGACTCTCCGGGCCTTGGGGTGTGCCGCGCTGCCGGTATGCCAGTTGCCGGCGGCTGGTTCAAGACGCCGCACACCTGTCTTCGGACGTTGAACAGGTTGGCGGCAGCAGGTGAGCGGGCGAGTATCCTGGCGGCTTCCAGCTCACGTGTTATCGGCCCCATTTCCTCACGCCGTGGCGGCCCCATGCGACCGGCATAGCCGGTGATGATCTGGTTGGAATGGGTGCCGCAGCGAGTGGAAAGTAACGGCGCGAGTGTCAGCGGATTGCCTGGGCCCAAAGGGGGAAGCCGCGGTTGCGGCCCAAATTCGGCATCGGTGGCAGGGGGCGGCGAACTGCTAAGCGTGCCGCGCTTGAGAGGGGATAAGGCCTTTCCAAGGTGATGGGTGATATGGGCTGTCTGCAGCATGAATATCTTCAGGACTCGCCAGAACTGACCCTCGGCCAACATTTTTGAGTTCGCTGTATTAAGGGGGAGGTGACTCCATGTTATGTGTTGGTGTTTCAGCTGTTGTGCAAGTTGACAATTGCTCAGAATTACTTGCTGTTAAATGTCAAAAATTTTGAACTTGCTAACGCTCCCTTAGTGCCTCCTGCGCCTTGTTGAACGGTTTGATCAAATAAGAGAGCACGCTTTTTCTGCCGGTGCGAATGTCCACCGTGGCGATCATTCCGGGCACTATGGGTAAGGGAGTACCCGCCTTGTCCAATAAGGAGTCGCTGTCGGTCAATATGTGGACCCGGTAGTAATAGACGTCGCGGTGTACATCGTCCTGCAACGTATCGGGTGAGATAAATATGACCTTTCCCGATAGCCCGCCATAAATCGAATAGTCATAGGCCGAGACTTTCACGCTGGCCACTTGTCCTGGATGGATATACGCGATGTCTCGTGGCGAGATGCGCACTTCAACTTGCAGGCGTTCATCCAGGGGCACGATCCGCATCAACTGGCCATTGGGCGGGACGACCCCGCCGACGGTATTGATCTCGATGTCTTTGATCACCCCGCGCACCGGCGAGGTAAAGGTCAGGCGGGTCAGCGAATCGGTGCGCCCGCGGGTCACCGATTCCTGGGCGTCGATCTCGGCGTTGGCCTTGGCCAGCTCCTCGCGGGCCTTGACCAGGTACTGGCTCTGGGTGTCGGTGTAGTGGTTTTGCAACTCGTTGAGTTGGCGTTTCAGGCGCAGCACCTCCACGGCGCTGGCGGCTCCCTGGGCGACCAGGGGCGCAGTCAATTGCAGTTCGCTGCGAATCAGGTGCATGGCTTCGTCGAGTCCCTCCAGGGATTTGTCCAGGCTTTCGCGGCGCGAGTGATAGAGCGCGGTTTCGGCGGCGACCAGGCTGGGGTCGTCCATGACCTGCGGCGGGAACTGCAAGGGCGTGTCGTTGACCTCGGCCATCAGGCGCGCGGCGGTGGCCTGGGCGGCGCGACCGCGCGAGGCACTTTCTTCCACGGCCGACTCGACCCGGATCGGGTCCAGCCGCGCCAGCACCTGGCCCTTGCTGACGATCTGCCCCTCTTGCACGCTCAAGCTGGCGAGCACACCGCCTTCCAGGGACTGGATCAGTTGCTCCTTGGAGGAGGCGATCACTTTGCCGGTGCCGCTGGACACCTCGTCGATCTCGAAGTACCAGGCCCACAGGCCGAAAGCCAGGACCGCCAGCGCCAGGCAGGCGATCAACCGCGAAGCTCCCGGCAGCTCCTGTTCGGAGCGATTGAAGCCGTCCGCCGGCAGGGTGTCGGTGACGTGGGGGGAAGGTGTGGGGGGATCGACCTGATGCGGTCCGATCGGCATTGAATGAGGCATGGCAGAGGTTCGCTCACACAGAGAAAGTTAGGGCAGTCATTGAGTGCTGAAGTGGGCCAGCACCTGTTCCTTGGTGCCGTCCATGACGATGCGCCCGGCATCGATCACCAGCACCCGATCGACCCACTGCAGCACCGCCAGACGATGGGTGGCCACCACCAGCGTGCGGCCGTCGAGCCAGGGCGTCAGTTGTTCCAGCACCTGGCGTTCGCTGACTTCGTCGAGGGTCGCGGTGGGTTCGTCGAGCAGCAGCGTGTTGGGTTCGCGCAGCAGCGTCCGGGCCAGGAGCAGGGCTTGTTTCTGGCCACCGGAAAGGCCGATGCCCCCTTCGAGGATCAGGTAGTCCAGGCCGCCTTCCTGGGATTGCACCAGCGCCAGGGCGCCACTCAGGGTCAGGGCCTGGAGGATTTCGGCGTCGCTGGCCATGGGCCGGCCGAGGGTCAGGTTGTCGCGGATCGAGCCAAAGAACAGCCGCGAATTCTGGGTCAGCAGGCCGATATCCCGGCGTACGTCCGCCGGGTCGATCTGGGTCAGTTCCAGGCCGTCCAGGACCACGTTCCCCCGTTGCGGCAGGTGCAGGCCGGCGAGCAATTGCAGCAGGCTCGATTTGCCGGCGCCGTTGCGCCCGAGAATCGCCACGCGCTCGCCGGCGTGAATATTCAGGTGCTGGATATCGAGTGCCGGCTGCTTGTCCTTTTCGCTGTAGCGAAACTGCACGTCCTTGAGGGTGAAGCGCCCACGCAGCAAGGGGCGGTGCACGCGCCGCGAACGTTCAGGCTGGTCCACCGGGCGTTTCATCAGTTCGTCCAGGCCCTGGCGGGCGACGCGGGCCTGTTGCCAGCGGGCGAAGATCCCGGAAATCTGCGCCAGGGGCGCCATCATCCGCGAGGCCAGGATCGAGGAGCCGACCAGGGCACCGGTGGTCATTTCGCCGCGCATCACCAGGTAGCAGCCGGCCAGCAGCACCGTGACATAGACCAGGCTTTGCAGCTCCTGGGTCCAGGTCAGCAGCAGGTTGGTCAGGTGCCGTTGCTTGATGGCGATATCCGCCGCGACGGCGTGCATCTGGTTCCACTGATTCTGAAAACGTGGCTCGGCGCGCAGCAGCTTGATGTCTTCGATGCCTTGCACCGCTTCCACCAGCAGCGCGTTGCGCAGCGCCGCCTCGCGCATGCCCTCGGCCGAGAGCCGGGCCAGGGGCTTTTGCACCAGCAGCCCGGGCAGGATCAGCAGCGGCAGGGCGCCCAGGGCCACGTACACCAAGGGCCCGCCGGTGAGGTAGAGGATCACCAGGAACAACAGGACAAAGGGCAGGTCGGTGATGGCGCCGAGGGTGGTCGAGGTGATCAGTTCGCGCACTTGCTCCAGCTCGCGAATCTGCGCGATGAAGGTCCCGGTGGACTTGGAGCGGGCATCGTTGCGCAGGCGCAGGGCGTGGCCGAAGACTTGATCGGTGATTTTCAGGTCGGCGCGCTTGCCGATCATGTCGGCGACTGTCGAGCGGGCCATGCGCAACAGGAACTCGAAGCCGATCGCCAGCAGCACCCCGATAAACAGGACCCACAAGGTCGGTTCCGACTGGGCGGGTACGACGCGGTCGTACACCTGCATGGAAAAGATCACCCCGGCCAGGGCCAGGACGTTGGCCACGGTTGCCGCCAGCAAGACGTCGCCGTAGCGCTTCCAGTCGCGCAGGGCGATGCGCCAGAACCAGTCGGGGCGGTAGGGCTTGATGTAGTCGTCGACCCGCGCGTCGGCCACCGACGACTCCGGGCGCAGGATCGCCACCCGCACGGCGCGCTCGCGCAACTGGCCGAGCCGCAGGTTGATGAACAGACCCTGCTCGCCGCTTTTCAGCACGCTGAGATTGCCCGCGGCGTCGGCCTTGTCGATGATCGCCACCTGCCCGTCGTCGAGTTCCACCGCCAGGGGCAGGCGCCAGGGGTCGAGTGCGGCCTCGGAGAACGCCTCGAACCGCAAAATCAGGCCCATTTGCCCGGCCATGCGCCGCAGCACCGCATCCGGGTCGTTGCCGTGCTCCCAGGCGAGGGAGACGCGCACGGTTTCTTCGGAGACGTCCATGCGATAGAACCGGGCGATGTTGAGCATGGCTTCGAGCCAGGGTTGGTAGGCTGCGGCGTTGTTCATCGTTGGTTTTCGCCCTGTTCGATAGGTGGAGTGTCCAGGCCATAAGCCTGGCGACTGCGGCCAGCCGCGCCGATGTAGGTGATCAGGCCCAGCCAGAAATCATGGCGCGCGGTTTCCTGGTCGGCGGCAGCCTGGTAGACCTCCTGCTCGGCGTTGAGCAGGTCGAGCACCGAGCGCGTGCCGACGCTGTACTGCTCGCGGTACAGCGCGCGGGTTTCACTCATGCTGGCCATGCGTTGCGCGAGGATGCCGAGCCTGGCCCGGGCCCCGATCGCCAGTTCATGGGCGCGCAGCAGGGCGTCTTCGGCGGTCAGGCGGCTTTCGTTGATGGTGGATTCGGCATGCTCGATGGCGGCGTTGGCGCCGCGGACCTGAGCCGAGATCGCGCCCCCTTCGTACAGCGCCATGGAGCCGGTCAGGGTCAGGGTGTTGTAGCTGCCGTGGCGGATCCCGTTGTTCGGGTTGGTGCCACTGAGGGCCTGGTTGGCCGTGGCCTCCAGGGCCAGGGTCGGATAGCGCTGGGCCTTGGCGTTTTGCAGTTGCCCGTAGGCCGAGCGACGATCCGCCTCGGCGGCCAGCACATCGGGCAGCAGGCCGTAGTCGGGTGGGGTTTCGAGTTGGGCCAGGCGCTCCAGGTCCGGCGGCAGGTCGGCGACCCGGGCCGGCAGCGCGGAGCCGATCAGGGTTTTCAGGCGCGCCCGCCATTGATTGAGCGAGGTGCCCACTTGCTGGCTGTTGGCCTGGGCGCTTTGCAGGCGCGTGGTGGCCTGGATGAAGTCCGACTGCGGCGTCAGCCCGGAGTCGGCCCGCAGCTTGACCCGCTGCAGCACATCCTCGACCGCGACCACCTGGTCCTGGGCGATCTGCAACAGGCTCTGTTGCCGATGCACTTCGAGGATGGCCTCGGCGGTCTGCCCGGCGATGCTGTCGACCTGCTTGAGCAGCAGCGCCTGTTGCTTGAACACCTGGCCCTGGGCCTGGGTCACCGAGCCCTCGACCTTGCCGAAGTCATGCAGCATCTGTGACAGCGACACCGTCGCCACCTGGCCATAGCCATAGGTGTTGACGCGCCCGGAGTTCATCCCGGCGTTGATCTTGGGGTAGTAACCGGCCCTGGCCCCATCAACTTGGCCTTGCTGCTGCTCGATGGCACTGACGGCGGAAATAATCGAAGGGTGACGGCTGACGGCGATGGCGACGGCTTCGAACAGGCCCAGGGTCGCCGCTGGCAGCGTGTTGAAGGCCAAGGGTTGGAGGGCAGGGGCGTCTCGCCCCAACTCGGTCGCCAGCGCCTGCGCGCCTGGTGTCTGGACTGGCCTGGAGGGCTCCTGCGACAGCCATGGCAGGTTGGCTTGTACAGCCTGGGCAGGTGTATCGCAGACACTAACGAGTAATAAGCCGAGGGGCCAGTAGTGCAGTCTGGGCATATGCTCCAATGTCCTTGTCGATAACTAACATGCACTTGCGAGTGTCGGTTAATAAGGAGGTAATCGATGCGGCACTGCACGCAATAGATAACTTTCAATAGGTTGTCCGGATATCTACGGTGTTTGTGTCCTGGATAAGCGGCCTATTCAGCGTGATTCGCAAGTGAGCGGTGGGTTTATGTCCCGGACCGAGGCTAGCACCTCGTTTGAGCGTGCATGGGGTTGTGTGTCAATTGTTGACAATTGATCTTGCGGAGCTTTATTGGTTAGATTTGTTTTTGTAAGTAGTTGAATTTTATTTATTTATTTTATGTTTCTGGCGTTTTTAAGAAGGCGTGTCGCGCTGAGGTGTGTCTATTTTAATTTGTTATTGCTCGATAATTTTAACTTATGGTTTTTTGTATAAAAGGGCGGATGTTGTTGAAGTTGCCAAACTTTCATGCTGCCTTCCTGTTTGTGAACAATTGTCACGTGCGTCGTGATAGTGCAGCCGCGGTTGCTACGGTTACCTCAACTTCAAATGCTGTAACGCCCTTATTGCAATGAGGTAGACCCAGTGGACATGTCAATTTCCATTATCGATAAAGCCACTCAAAAACAGCTCTCGGTAGTCGGACAGGAAGTGTCGTTGCACGGACCGTCGGTTGTCCGCCTGACCGGCAAACGCAGCGAGCTGCAACAGGTGGTGCGTGAAGGCGACAGCCTGACCTTGACCCTGGCGTCCGGCGCAGTGATCAAGGTTCACGGGTTTTTCCCGGCCCAGGGGCCCCAGCAAAACCAACTGGTGCTGCAGGACGGCAAACAGTTGTTGCAGATGGAGTCGGTCGACGATGGCCTGGTGAGCGCGCGGTTTGTGCCCATCGACTCGATTGATCCGTTATTGGTCTACGCCCATTTCGATCTGTCGACCCTGGCCTGGATTGTGGGGGGGCTGGCATTGGCCGGTGCCGGTGCAACTGCACTCGCGGGGCGTAACTCCAGCAGCAACAAACACCCGGCAGCGCAGGGCCCGGAGCCCCTTGCGGCGCCTGTGTTCAGCGTGGAAGGCAATGCCGATGGCGGGTTGACCGTGGCCGGTACGGCGCCGGCCGGCAGCACGGTACGGGTGACCTACCCGGATGGCAGCACCAGTAGCGTGCTGGTGGGCAGTGATGGCCACTTCAGCGTGACCTCCGGGCCCAATCAGCCGTCGGGTTCGGTCAGTGCGCAGAGCACGGACAGCAGTGGCCATGGCAGCGCTTCGGCGACCACCGGTTATGTCGATACCTCGGCGCCGCAACCCCCCACTCAAACCGTCAGCGCCAACCCCGATGGCACGCTGACGGTCACGGGCACGGCAGAACCGGGCAGCACGGTGACGGTGACCTACCCCGATGGCAGCTCAAGCAGCGTGGTCGCCGATGCGTCGGGGCATTACAGCACCAGTTCCAGCACGGTACAGGGCAGCGGCAGCGTGAGTGTTATCGCGACGGATGCGGCGGGCAATGCCAGTGCGCCGAGCACCAGTTCCTATACCGATACCCACGCTCCGCAACTGCCAAGCCAGACCCTCACCACCAACCCTGATGGCACGCTGACGGTTGCTGGCACTGCCGAGCCGGGCAGCACGGTGACGGTGACCTATACCGATGGCAGTTCAAGCACCGTGGTTGCCGATGCCACGGGGCACTACAGCACCGGCTCCAGTACCGTGCAGACCAGCGGCACGGTGGGCGTCACCGCGACCGACGCCGCCGGTAATACCAGCGCGGCCGCTGTCAGTACCTATACCGATACCACCGCGCCACAGGCACCGAGCGAGGGTGTCTCCAGCAACCCGGACGGCACGCTGACAGTCAGCGGTACGGCGGAACCTGGCAGCACGCTCAGCATCACCTACCCCGATGGCACTTCGGGTACAGCGCTGGTGGATGCCACCGGGCACTACAGCGCCACCTCGAGCACGGCGCAAAGCAGCGGCACTGTGTCGGTCAGCGCCACCGATGTGGCGGGCAATACCAGCTCGGCGACCACCCGCGCTTATACCGATACCACGGCGCCGCAAGCGCCCAGCCAGACCGTCACCCCCCACCCGGACGGTACGCTCACGGTGGCCGGCAGCGCCGAACCGGGCAGCACGATAAACGTCACCTTCCCCGATGGCACCTCGGGCACGGCGCTGGTCGATGCCTCGGGGCACTACAGCACCAGCTCCAGTACCGTGCAGACCAGCGGCACGGTAAGCGTCACCGCGACCGATGCCGCGGGTAATACCAGTGCAGTGGATGCCAGCAGCTATGTCGATACCACCGCGCCCCAAGCACCGGTCGACAGTGTCTCCAGCAACCCCGACGGTACGCTGACAGTCAGCGGTACAGCGGAACCTGGCAGTACCGTCAACGTCACCTACCCCGATGGCACCTCGGGCACGGCACTGGTCGATGCCACGGGCCACTACAGCGCCACCTCGGGCACGCCGCAAACCAGCGGCAATGTGTCGGTCAGTGCCACCGACGCCACAGGCAATACCAGTGCCTTCACCACCTCCGGCTACACCGACACTGCGCCCCCCCTGGCGCCGAGCCAGAGCGTCAGCGCCAATCCTGACGGCACCTTGAGCGTTTCTGGCACGGCGGAAGCTGGCAGTTCGGTGACCATCACTTACCCCGACGGCAGCACCAGCACCGCGCTGGTGGATGGGACCGGGCATTACACCACCACCTCGGGCACACCGCAGATCAGCGGCAGCCTGAGCGCCATCGCCACCGATGCCGCCGGCAATAGCAGCGCGTCCACCACTACACCCTATGTCGACACCTTGCTGCCGACGGCGACTGCCGCCATCAGTGCCGTGACTTCGGACACCGGCAGCAGCTCCAGCGATTACCTGACCAGCGACTCGAGCCTGGTGGTCAGCGCGACCCTGACTGGCACACTCAGCCCCGGCCTGGGGGACAAGGTGCAGATATCGGTGGACGGCGGCGCCATCTGGCACGACGCCGCGCTGGTCAGCGGCAGCACCTATGCCTTCGACAATACCGCCAGCCCCCTGGCCGACGGCAGCTACCTGTTTGAAGCTCGGGTCATCAACGCCGCGGGCAACACCAGCCCGGCCGGCACCCAGGCCGTGGTGATCGACACTTCCACGCCCAGCGCCAGCGAGACCATCAGCCTCGACGCCATCACCAGCGACAGCGGCGCCAGTAGCAGCGATTTCATTACCGGCGACAACACCCTGGTGTTTAACGGCACCCTGGGCACTGCCCTGGCAGCAGGCGAGGGCGTGCGTATCAGCCTGGACGGCGGGGCTACCTGGCACGTTGCCACGGTCAGCGGCACGGCCTGGGCTTACGACAACAGCGCCAGTGTCATGGCAGACGGCGCCTACAGTGTGCAGGTCCAGGTGATCGACACGTCGGGCAACATTGGCCAGAGCGCCAGCCAGAGTGTGGTCATCGACAGCAGCGCTCCGGCGGCCAGCGAAACCATCAGCATCGCTTCGATTACCAGTGACAGCGGCGCCAGCAGCAGCGACTTCATTACCAGCGATAGCACCCTGGTGTTCACCGGCATTCTGGGCAGCGCCCTGGCGGTGAACGAAGGGGTACGCATCAGCCTGGACGGCGGGACCACTTGGCAGGTCGCGACGGTCAGCGGCACCACCTGGAGCTACGACAACACAGCGAACACCTTGGTCGATGGCACTTACGCAGTGCAGGTCCAGGTCATCGACGCGGCCGGTAATATCGGCCAGAGCGCCAGCCAGAGCGTGGTCATCGACACCCAGGCGCCAGCGGCCAGTGAGACGGTCAGTATCGCCGGCATCTTTCTCGACACCGGGACCAGCGCCAGCGACTACATCACCAGCAGTCATGGCCTGTTCTACTTCGGCAATCTCTCCAGCGTGCTGCCCAGTGGCGAAGGCGTGCAACTGAGCGTCGACGGTGGCGTCACCTGGAATGACGCGACACTCTCCGGCTCCAGTTGGAGCTATGACGGTATCGGCCAGCCGCTGGCTGATGGCACCTATACGATTCAACTGCGGGTGGTCGACAGCGCCGGCAACGTCGGCCAGACCGCCAGCCAGGCGCTGGTGATTGACAGCAGCGCCCCGGCGGCCAGTGAAACCATCGCCATTGCCTCGATCACCAACGACACCGGGAGCAGTAGCAGCGACTTCATCACCGGTGACAACAGCCTGATATTCAGCGGCACCCTGGGCACCAACCTGGCCGTGGATGAAGGCGTGCGCATCAGCCTGGACGGTGGCACCAGCTGGCATTTCGCGGCGGTCAGCGGCACCACCTGGAGCTACGACAACAGCGCAAGCACCCTGGCCGATGGCAGTTACACCGTGCAGGTGCAGGTGGTTGATACGGCGGGCAATATCGGCCAGAGCGCGAGCCAGGCGCTGGTGGTCGACACCACGCCACCGGCCTCCAGCGAAACCGTGACCATCATTTCGATCGTCACGGACACCGGCGCCAGTGCCAGCGACTTCATCACCAGCGACAGCAGCCTGGTATTCAACGGTGGCCTGGGCGCGGCCCTGGCTGCGGGAGAGTCGGTGCGCATCAGCCTTGACGGGGGTGTGAGCTGGAACACGGTCGCCGTCAGCGGCACCAACTGGAGTTTTGACAACAGCGCCAATCCCTTGGCCGACGGCTCCTACAACGTGCAGGTGCAAGTGATCGACACGGCCGGCAATATCGGCCAAAGCGTCAGCCAGACGGTGGTGGTCGACGGCACGCCGCCGGCTGCCAGTGAAACCATCAGCATTGCTTCGATCAGCAGCGACAGCGGCAGCAGTAGCAGCGACTTCATCACCAACGACAGCACCCTGCTGTTCCATGGCACCCTGGGCACCGCCCTGGCGGCGGGCGAGGGTGTGCGCATCAGCCTCGACGGTGGCAGCACCTGGCATGGCGCCACGGTCAGCGGCAGCACCTGGAGCTATGACAATACGGCGAGCAACCTGGCCGATGGCACGTACAACGTGCAGGCCCAGGTCATCGACACGGCCGGCAATATCGGCCAGACGACCAGCCAGAGCGTAGTGGTCGACACCAGCGCGCCGCTCGCCAGTGAAAGCATCAGCATTGCTTCGATCAGCAGCGACAGCGGCACCAGCAGCAGCGACTTCATCACCAGCGACAACACCCTGGTGTTCAGCGGCAACCTGGGCACCAGCCTGGCAGCGGGCGAGGGCGTGCGCATCAGTTTGGATGGCGGTGCTACCTGGCAGGCCGCGACGGTCAGCGGCACTGCCTGGACTTACGACAACACGGCGAACACCCTGGCCGACGGCACCTACACCGCGCAGGTGCAAGTGATCGACACCGCCGGCAACCTAGGGCAAAGCGCCAGCCAGAGCGTGATCATCGACACCACCGCGCCGCTGGCGACGCAGACGGTCAGCATCGACTCGATCACCCGGGACACCGGCAGCAGCACCAGCGACTTCATCACCAGCGATCACACCTTGCTCTATCGCGGCAGCCTGGGTGTGGCGCTGCCCAATGATGAAGGCGTGCAACTGAGCAGCGATGGCGGCCTCACGTGGCACGATGCGCAGGTCGCCGGCACCAGTTGGAGCTATGACGACTCCGCGCGCTCCTTGGCCGACGGTAACTACACGGTGCAGGTCCGGGTGATCGACCTGGCCGGCAACGTCGGCCAGACCGCCAGCCAGGCCGTGGTGATTGACAGCACGGCGCCCAGCGCCAGTGAAACCGTGCAGATCACCTCGATCACGACGGACAGCGGCGCCAGTGCCACGGACTTCAATACCAACGACCCGACCCTGGTGTTCAACGGCACGCTGGGCGCGCCGCTGGCCACTAACGAGTCGGTGCAGATCAGCCTCGACAACGGCGTGACCTGGGTTACCGCCACCGTCAGCGGCACCACCTGGAGTTATGACAACAGCGCCAACACCCTGGCCGATGGCACGTACAGCGTGCAGGTCCAGGTGATCGACACGGCGGGCAATATCGGGCAAATCACCAGCCAGACCCTGGTGGTCGACACCACTGCGCCAGCGGCCAGTGAAACCCTTTCGATTCTGACGATTACCCGCGACAGCGGCGACAACGGCAGCGACTTCATCACCAACGACCACACCTTGTTGTTCAGCGGCGGCTTGGGGGCACCGTTGACGGCGGGAGAGGGGGTGCGGATCAGCCTGGACGGCGGCCTCAGCTGGAACAGCGCGACCGTCAGCGGCACCAGCTGGAATTACGACAACACTTCGCAAAGCCTGGCCGATGGTAGCTACAACGTGCAGGTGCAAGTGGTCGACAGCGCCGGCAACATCGGCCAAAGCGCCAGCCAGCTGGTGCAGATCGACAGCCTGGCACCCAGCGCCACGGCCAGCATCATTTCCATCAACAGCGATACCGGGAGCAGTGCCAGCGACTTCATCACTGCCGACAACACCCTGGTGGTCAGCGTCAACCTCAGTGGCACCCTGGCGAGCAATGAGCAGGTCCAGATCAGCCTGGATGGCGGCACCACCTGGCAGACCGCGAGCCTGGTGAGCGGCAGCACCTACGCCCTGGATAACAGCAGCCAGGTACTGGCCGATGGCAGCTACCCGTTTGCCGCGCGGGTCACCGACAGCGCCGGCAACAGCAGTTCGATGTCCAGCCAGACGGTGGTGGTCGATACCGCCGCGCCCCTGACCGGCAACAGTGTGAGCATCACCAGCTACACCGACGATGTGGCGCCTCAGGTCGGCAATTTCGGTAATGGCAGCAGCACCAACGACGTCGCGCCGCAGCTCAACGGCACGGTCAGCGGCTTGAACAGCGGCGACAGCGTGCAGATCTATCAAGGCGTCACGCTGCTGGGCAATGCCACCATCACCGGCGGCAGTTGGACCTATGCGCTGCCCACCCTGACCCAGGGCAGCTACAGCTATCACGCGTCCATCAGCGACGCGGCGGGTAACGTCGGCACCCAGTCGCCGGCCTTCAGCCTGACCGTGGACACCAGCGCGCCGACCCAGGCAGTGGTGATCGGCAGCATCAGCAGCGACAGCGGGGCCAGTGCCAGCGACTTCATCACCAACGACAACACCCTGCTGGTCAGCGGCACCCTGAGTGCGCCGCTGGGCGCTGGCGAAACGGTGCAGGTGGCACTCAATGGCGGGCTCAACCCGCTCACCGCCACTGTGGTTGGCAACACCTGGACGCTCGACCTGACCGGCACCACCCAGGCTGATGGCACCTACCATGCCCAGGCCTGGGTGGTGGATGCCGCCGGCAACAAAGGCACGATCGCCACCCAGGATGTGGTGATCGACACCAGCGCGCCGACGGCCAGTATCAGCATCGGTGCGATCAACCAGGACACGGGCAGCAGTGCCAGCGATTTCATCACCAATGACTCGACCCTGGTCATCAGCGGGACCTTGGGCGCAGCGTTGGCCAGTGGTGAGTCGGTGCAGATCAGCCTCGATGGCGGTAGCACCTGGCTGGCGGCCAGCACCAGCGGCAGCACCTGGAGCTACGACAACACGGCTAACGTACTGGCCAATGGCAGCTACAGCGTGCAGGCGCGGGTGATTGACCAGGCCGGCAATATTGGCAACCTGGCCAGCCAGACGGTGGTGGTCGATACCGTCGCCCCCCTGACCGGCAACAGTGTTAGCATCACCAGCTACACCGATGACGTGGCGCCGCAGGTCGGCAGTTTCGGTTCCGGCAGAAGCACCAACGACGTCGCTCCGTTGCTCAACGGCACGGTCAGCGGCTTGAACAGCGGCGACAGCGTGCAGGTCTACCAGGGCGCCACCCTGATGGGCACCGCCAGCGTCAGCGGCGGCACCTGGACCTACCCACTGAGCGGCCTCAGCGAGGGCACCGTCACGTATCACGCGGTGATTGTCGACAGCGCCGGCAACCTGGGCACCAGTTCCAGCAACTTCAGCCTGACGCTCGATACCACGGCGCCGAGCGCCAGCGAAACCGTGGTCATTACCGCGATCAACAGCGACACCGGTAGCAGCACCAGTGACTTTGTCACCAGCGATAACACGCTGCTGATCAGCGGCACCCTGGGCACGACGCTGGCCAGCGGTGAAGGTGTGCAGGTGAGCCTGGATGGCGGGGTTACCTGGCACACCGCCAGTGTCAGTGGCAGCACCTGGAGCTACGACAACACCGCGCAGACTTTGGCCGATGGCAGCTACACCCTGCAGGCCCGGGTGGTGGACGCCGCCGGCAACATCGGCCAGAGCAGCAACCACAACCTGGTGGTCGACACCACTGCGCCGACGACGGTGGTCAGCATCGACTCGATCTCCCAGGACACCGGGGTCAGCGGCAGCGACTTCCAGACCAACGACAACACGCTGATTTTCTTCGGCACCCTCAGCACCAACCTGCCCGCCGGCGAGAGCGTGCAGATCAGCCTCGACGGTGGCCTGACCTGGAACACCACCGTGGTCAGCGGTGCCGGCTGGAACTACGACAACACCGCCAATGTGCTGGCTGATGGCACCTACAGCGTGCAGGCGCGTGTCATTGATACGGCTGGCAACGTCGGCAGCGTGGCCCATCAGAACGTGGTCATCGACAGCACTGCGCCCACCGGCAACCTGATCGAGATCCTGAGCATCACCAACGACAGCGGCTTGAGCGCTGAGGACTTTGTCACCAATGACCCGACCCTGATCTTCGCCGGCGACCTGGGTTCGCCGCTGGCGGCCAACGAGCGCGTAGAGGTCAGCCTGGACGGCGGCAGCACCTGGCACACCGGGGTTCACTCGGGTACGACCTGGAGCTACGACAACACCGCGCAAACCTTGGCCGATGGCAGCTATAGCGTGCAGGCCAGGATCATCGACACCTTCGGCAACGTGGTGCAGACCACCACTGAAATCGTGCGCATCGATACCGTTGCCCCGGCCGCCAGCGAAACCATCGCCATCACCGCCGTCAACAGCGACACCGGCAGCAGCGCCAGCGACTTCATCACCAGCGACCATACCCTGGTGTTCAGCGGCACCCTGGGCACCGCCCTGGCGGCGGGCGAGGGCGTGCAACTGAGCCTGGACGGCGGCACGACCTGGGTCAGCGCCAGCGTCAGCGGCACCACCTGGAGTTATGACAACAGCGGCAACACCATGCTGGACGGCACCTATGCCGTGCAGGCCCGGGTCGTGGACATTGCCGGCAATATCGGCCAGATCGCCAGCCAGAGCCTGGTGATCGACAGCGTCGCGCCCGTGGCCACCAGCAGCATCAGCGCCATCACCAACGACAGCGGCTCCAGCGCCGCAGACTTCATCACCAACGACAACACGCTGCTGGTCAACGCCACCTTGAGTGGCTCCCTGGCCAGTGGCGATACGCTGCAGATTTCCATTGATAGCGGCGCTACCTGGCATAACGCGAGCCTGCTGGGCGGCAGTGTCTATCGCTACGACGCCACGGGTACCCCCCTCGCCGATGGCAGCTACACCTTCCAGACGCGGGTGGTCGATGCCGCCGGCAATGCCGGTGCGGTTGGCAGCCAGACGGTGGTGATCGACACCGTGGCGCCAACGGCCACCGCCACCATCAGTGCGATCACCACCGACACCGGTACCAGTGCCAGCGACTACACCACCAGCGACCACACGCTGCTGATCAACGCCAACCTCTCCGGGACCCTGGGCAGCGGCGATCAGTTGCAGATATCCACCGACAACGGCGCGACCTGGCAGACCGCCAGCCTGCTCAGCGGCAGTACCTACCAGTACGACAACACCGGCGTCAGCCTGGCCGACGGCAGCTACACCTTCAAGGCGCGGGTGGTGGACGCCGCGGGCAACCCTGGCACGGCCAGCAACCAAGGGGTGGTGATCGACAGCACGGCGCCTGCCGAGAGCATTACCCTGAGCGCTGTCAGCCCGGATACCGGCGCCAGCAGCAGCGACTTCATTACCTCGGCCAACCGCCTGAGCTTCAGCGGCACCCTGGGGAGCACCCTGGCCAGCGGCGAGGGCGTACAAGTCAGCCTGGATGGCGGCACGACCTGGTCCAGCGCCACGGTCAGCGGCACCACATGGAGCTACGACAACACGGCCAGCGTCATTGCCGATGGCAGTTACACCGTGCAGGCGCGCATCATCGACAGCGCCGGTAACACCGGGACTGCGGTCAGCCATGCGCTGCAAGTCGATACCCTTGCGCCGAGCGCGACGGCCACGGTGACGGCGATCACCAACGACAGCGGCAGCAGCGGCGCCGACTTCATCACCAACGACAACACCCTGCTGGTCAACGCCACCTTGAGCGGCAGCCTGGGCAGTGGCGAGACGCTGCAAATCTCCCTGGACAACGGCAGCACCTGGCACACCGCAAGCCTGGTCAGCGGCAGCACCTACCGCTATGACGCCACGGCGACCGCGCTGGCCGATGGCAGCTATGCCTTCCAGGCCAGGGTGCTGGACACCGCCGGCAATGCCGGCCTGGTCAATACCCAGGCGGTGGTGATCGACACCAGCGCGCCGACCACGGGCAACAGCGTCGCCATCAGTCACTACACCGATAACGTGCTGCAACAGGTCGGCAACTTCGGCAGCGGCACCAGCACCAACGACACCACGCCGCAGCTCAATGGCACCGTCAGCGGTCTGCAGGCCGGCGACCAGGTGCAGATCTACCAAGGCGCCACCCTGATCGGCACCGCCAGCGTCAGCGGCGGCACCTGGTCCTATCAGATCGGCACCCTGGCCGAAGGGGCCTATACCTACACCGCAGCGATTACCGACAGCGCCGGTAACAAGGGCACCACGTCGAGCAGCTTCGCCCTGGTGGTGGACACCACCGCGCCGGTGGGCACTGAAACCATCACCCTCGGCGCCGTCAGCACCGACACCGGCACCAGCGGCGACTTCATTACCAGCGACAACACCCTGGTGCTCAGCGGCACCCTGGGCACCACCTTGGCCGCGGGCGATTTTGCCCAGATCAGCCTGGACGGTGGCACGACCTGGCTTAACACCACGGTGAGCGGCACCACCTGGAGTTATGACAACACCGCCAGCGTGCTGGCCGACGGGGTCTACAACCTCAAGGCGCGGGTGGTGGACGGCGCCGGCAACCAGGGCGCCACCGCCAACCAGATCCTGGTGGTGGACAGCACCGCGCCGACCGAGAGCATCACCGTCGCCAGCATCAACCAGGACACCGGCACCAGCAGCAGCGACTTCAACACCAACGACAACACCCTGGTGTTCAGCGGCAGCCTGAGTTCGGCCCTGGGCAGTGGTGAAAGTGTGCGCGTCAGCCTCAATGGCGGCAGCACCTGGCAAGCCGCGGTGGTCACCGGCACCACCTGGAGCTACGACAACACGGCCAACGCTCTGGCCAGCGGCAGCTACAACGTGATCGCGCAGGTCATCGACAGCGCCGGCAACCTGGGCAACAGCGCCAGCCAGACGGTCATCGTCGACACCGTTGCGCCCACGGCCACCGTCACGATCGGGGCGATTACCAGCGACACCGGTAGCAGTAGCAGTGACTACATCACCGCTGACAACACCCTGCTGTTCCAAGGCACCCTCAGCGCGCCGCTGGGGGCGGGCGAGACGGTGCAGTTCAGCATTGACGGGGGGAACACCTACCTGGTGGCCAGCGTTGCCGGCACCACCTGGAGCTACAACTACACCGGTACCGCCTTGCCGGATGGCAACTACAACATCAAGGTGCGGGTGAGCGACATCGCCGGCAACACCGGCGTGGCCGCCAACCAGACGCTGCTGATCGACACCGCCGCGCCCGCCCAGAGCATCCTGATCACCTCCGTCAGCCCTGACAGCGGCGCCAGCAGCAGCGACTTCATTACCGCCAGCCACAACCTGGTGTTCAGCGGGACCCTGGGCGCGGTCCTGGGTGTCAACGAGAGTGTGCAGATCAGTCTCAACGGCGGCAGCACCTGGCTGACGGCCAGTACCACCGGCAGCACCTGGACCTACAACAACAGCGCCAGCAGCATGGCCGACGGCACCTACAGCGTGCAGGCACGGGTGCTCGACGCCGCGGGCAATATCGGCACCCTGACGACTCAGAGCCTGGTGATCGACAGTGTTGCGCCGACCGCCACCGCGACCATCAGCGGGATCAGCCAGGACGCCGGCACCAGTGCCAGCGACTACATCACCAACGATCAGACCCTGCTGGTCAACGCCACCCTCAGCGGCACCCTGGGCAGCGGCGAGTCGGTGCAGGTTTCGCTCAATGGCGGTTCCACCTGGCAGAACGCAACCCTGGTCAGCGGCACCACCTATCAGTTGGACAACACCGGCAATACCCTGGCGGCCGGCAGCTACACCTTTGAGGCGCGGGTGGTGGACGCCGCAGGTAACGCCAGCGCCCCCGGGACCCAGGCGGTGGTCATTTCCACCACGGGCCCGGCGGTCACCGCGTTGGCGCTGGTCAGCGTCAGTACCGACACCAATTCGGCGCTGGTGGTCGGTACTGGCAGCACCACCAATACCGGCACCAACAGTGACCTGGCCACCCGCGATACCTCGCTCACGGTGTCTGGCACCTACGCCGGCACACTGTTGGGCAGCGACTTGCTGCAAATCAGCAGCGACGGCGGCAGCACCTGGAACAACACCACGTTCAATACCGGCACCCACATCTGGAGTTACCTCGACCCGATCAGCCACAGCAGCGCGGTCACTTACCAGCTGCGCACGTTCAACGTGGCCGGCAATATCGGCAGCGTCACCGCCTCGCAACTGGTCACGGTAGACACCGTCGCGCCCGTGCAAAGCCTACTGGCACCGCAGTTGGCCAGTGCCTACGACAGTGGGGTGCTGGGTGACCATGTGACCACCAACACCGCCATGACCTTCACCAGTGCGCAAAGCCATATCGGCAGCGCGGGCGATACGGTGGTGCTGGTCAATGACGTGAACAACGACGGGGTCTACTCCGAAGGCATCGACAGCGTCCTGGGCAGTGCCACGGTCGCCGCCGACGGCAGCTGGAGCCTGAGCACCAGTGGCATGGCCATCGGTGCTTACCACCTGGCCCTGATGCAGGTGGACGCCGCCGGCAACCGCTCGCGCCTGAGCGCCAGCACGGAAGTGGATGTGGTCAGCGCCAACGACCATGCGCCTCTGGCCAACACCACCTGGGGCGGCGCCAACACCGCCGGCGATACTGAGAACAAAGGCACCGCCTACACCCTGGGCGCCAACGGCCTGTGGCAGTTCTACAGCAACCTGTCGGTGTACAACGCCACCAGCCTGACCAGCTACACCGCCACCAACATGTCCACCGGCACCACGGCCACCTCGGTCAACAACGTGACCTTTGTCGATTACAACCGCGACGGTTTCATGGACGTACTGGGCGTCGACTTGAACTACACCGACGGCCAGCAATCCTGGTTCTTCAACGGCAGCACCTACACCGCGTTCCAGTTCAGCGGTGCCGTCGCCAACGTCTACGTCGGGCACGGTTCGGTGGTGGCCTACGACAAGACCGGCAACGGCTATATCGACCTGGCTTATGGCGACGCTGCTGTCCCGGGCGACGCTTCGCTAGCGGGCGGTATCGACTCGCAACTGCTGGTCAACAATCTGGGGGTGCTGATCAAGGACAGCAACTTCGTGCAGAGCCCGGCCACGGGCGGCGCGTCGTCCACCACCGGGCAGCCCTTCGTGCAGCTGTCCGGGGTCGACATCAACAACAACGGCACGGTCGACCTGGTGTTCCACCAGAACAACCCCGCCTATGCCAGCAACAACACCCTGGCGGTGCTGAGCAACAGTGGGACCGGCAGCCTCAGCGTCACCGCAGTCTTGCCCGGGGTGTTCGCCAACCCGGTGGAGAACAGCCAGGGCATTTCCATGACCTGGGCCGACTTCAATGGCGACGGCTACATGGACCTGTACCTCAACTCGGGCATCATCGGCTCGGACGGCACCACGGCGACCGCCAACGAAAGCCGCCTGTATTTCAACAATCAGGCCGGCAGCCTGAACCTCGCCCCGCTGGCCTTTGGCGATAACCTCAATGGCGGCGCCTCGCTGGCGGTGGACTGGAACCACGACGGCGCCATGGACGTGATCGAGTTGCCCAACATCGGCGCGGCCTCGTCGTCGATCAACCTCTATACCAACAATGGCAACGGTACGGCCTTTGCCACCAGTGCCTTGGCCACCGCCATCGCCAACGTCACCGGTGCGGCTGCGGTCGACTACAACTGGGACGGCTCGGTGGACCTGATCTACTTCAGCACCGGCAACGTCAGCGCCCGCTGGATACAGAACAACAACGTGGTGCAGACCGGCACCAGCCTGCACCTGCGCATCCTCGATGCCAACGGCCTCACCAGTTACTACGGCAACACCGTGCAGTTGTACGACTCCACCGGCAAGCTGGTGAGCACGCAAATGCTCAACCCGCAGTCGGGCAGCAACACCAACGACAGCTCGTCGATCGTCAACTTCTACGGCCTGATCGCCAGCCAGACCTACACCCTGGTGATGTTGCGCAACATCAGCGGCTCGTCCTCCGATGTCGGTGGGCTGGCGACTGAAGGCGGCAACACCATCGAGAACGTCAACGCCAGTTGGACCGGCTTGACCACCGGCGCGGCCACCAATGCCTACGTGCTCTCGGCCGAAGCCGGCAGCAGCAACGCCAATGGCAACTTTGTCGGCACCGGCTACAACGACACCTTTTTTGCCACGGCCGGCACCGACACCTACAACGGCTCCGGCGGCTGGAGCAGTGCGCGCTACGGCACTGCGGTGTGGAGTGCCACGGGCGGCGAGGACGTGGTCGACTTCAAGCTGGCCGGCAGCACCGGCATCACCGTCAACCTCAATACCCTCACCGCGCAAAGCACCGGTTTCAATATCGCGACCTTGGCCGGCATCGAAGGTATTCGCGGCACGTCCGGCAATGACACCCTGACCGCCAGCACCACAGCCCTGGTCAATAACCTGTTCGAGGGCCGCGGTGGCAACGATGTGTTCAACCTGGGCAGCACGGGCGGGCACGTCACGCTGGTCTACAACCTGCTCAACGGCTCCGACCCTACCGGCGGCAATGGCAGCGACAC
The DNA here is from genome assembly GCF_000416215.1 of Pseudomonas sp. CF161. Lineage (NCBI taxonomy): Bacteria > Pseudomonadati > Pseudomonadota > Gammaproteobacteria > Pseudomonadales > Pseudomonadaceae > Pseudomonas > Pseudomonas sp. CF161. The sequence continues at coordinate 10,820 of NZ_ATLP01000097.1, read as the reverse complement.
CGCCAACGGCTTTGTGGTCGGCAACCTGGTCAGTACTGCAACGGCCGATGTGATCGACCTCACGAGCCTGCTGTCCGGCTACACCGGCACCGCCTATGTCTACAAAGACGCCATCAGCGGCAAGTTCGTGCTCGATACCGCGTCCCTGGCGCTGAACAACTACCTCAGCGTGAGCAACGACGGGACCAACAGCTATATCGCGGTCGACCTGACCGGCAGCGGCACCTTCACCGCCAGCCATACGTTGTTGACCCTCAGTGGCGTGGTCACCGACCTGGCCACCTTGCTGGGCAACGACCAGTTGCTCCTGGCGTCCTCAAGCGTCGGTGTGGCGGTGGGGGTCAACACCCTGAGCGTTCTCGACAGCACGCCGATCGTCAGTGGCACCATCCCCACTGCGCTGCCCAGCGGCGGGCATATGGAAGTGATGATCAACGGTGTCACCTACAGCTCGGCCACGGGCGCGGTGGTGGTCGACCCGGCTAATAACACCTGGTATGTCCAGGTGCCCAATGCCAATGCGCTGACCAGCGGCAATTACGAAGTGGTCGCGGCCCTGTTCAACAGCGACGGCTCGGTGGCGGTCCAGGACCGCAGCAGCAATGAACTGACGGTGTTGTCGGCGCCCACCGGCACCACCACGGTCGCGGGCGAAACCTCGAGTATCAGTGCCATGGGCATGGCCGTGGGCGACGTCAATAACGACGGCCTGTTCGACTACTTCAATGCCACCAGCATCTACACCCAGCTCAGCACCAATGGCAGCAACGTCAACAACTTCAGGGGCACCCTGCTGTACTCCGAAGGCGCCGGCACCGGGCAATTGGGCAAGGTCAGCAGCGTGCAACTGCTGGATATCAACCGCAGCGGCAACCTGTCGGTGATGACCGAACAGTCCGATACCACCCATGGCAACAATGACTTCATCAACAACGGCAACGGCGCCAGCTACACGCCGCTCAACTACAGCGAGGGGTCGTTGATCTTCTGGGGCGCCCAGGTCGGGATCGACTTGAACAACGACGGCTACATCGACCTGGTCAGTGGCGACAAATTCACCGACAACTCCGGGGTCTACGCGCTCAACAACAAGAACAGCACCTTTACCAGCTACAACCTGGGCGACAACAACGACCCGCTGACCGGGAACTCCAGCAACGGCAATATCAACGAGGACATCGGGGCGTTCGACCTCAATGGCGACGGTCGGGTCGACCTGCTCGGGCAGTTCTGGGGCGGTTTCGGCGGTACGGTGAACAACCTTACGGTGCTGCTGACCAGCAGCACCGGTCTGGTGTCGGCGCTGGCCGCCAGTACGGGAGCCGGGACCCTGAAAACCCTGGCGAACGTGCTCTACCATGTCAATGCCGCGGCCGACTACAGCTACCCGGTCGGAACCCAGAGCATGAACGTCGCCGATTTCAACGGTGACGGCAAACTCGACCTGTTCCTGGGGCAGACCAATACCGCCGGTACCGCCAGCAGCGTCTACACCAGTGACGGCGCGGGCAACTTCACCCTGGCCACGACCTTGGCCAGCAGTACCCTGACCGGCGGCGTCAGCCTCAACACCGACTGGAATGGCGACGGCAAACTCGATGTGTTCGAGTTCCAGGACAACGTCACCGACAGCACCACCCTGACCCTGCAGACCAACTACGAATACTGGCAGAACACCACGGCCACCCTCGGTGCCGCGCCGACCTTCAGCCGCACCTTGATGACCGTGAGCAGCGTGCCCACGGCGACCTCGATCACCGGTGCGGTGGCCGCCGACTTCAACTACGACGGCTCCCAGGACCTGCTGATCAACGCCAATGGCCAGGACGTGCTGGTGGTCAACGCCAACACCATCGCCACGGGCACCAGCCTGCACCTGAAGATCGAAGACCCGGCAGGCCACAACACCTACGTCTCGCAGACCGTCAACCTCTACGACAGCAGCGGTACCCTGGTGGAAACCCGGGTCCTCAATGGCCAATACGGCTACGGCACCACCGACGACCGCGGCATCGTTGACTTCTATGGCCTGAACCCGGCCATGACCTACACCGCGGTGCTGGTCAAGGCGGCGATCACCGGCATCGACGGCGCCGAAGGCAGCATCACCGGGGTCTCCGGGGTGGGGCCTGTGGGGGCTACGGTCAACAGCACCTGGACCGGCCTGACCCCCGGCGCGGCCAGCCACGCCTATGTACTGACCGCCGATGCCACGGCCGACAGCACCACCGGCACCTTTATCGGCACCGGCTACGACGACACCTTTTTCGCCGGGGCCGGGACCAATACCTACAGCGGCTCGGGCGGCTGGGAAACCATCGCCGGCACCCCAGTCTGGAGCAGTACCGGCGGCACCGACATCGTCGACTACAAACTGGCGGGCAGCACCGCGCTGACCGTCGACCTGAGCAACACGGCTGCGCAGAACACCGGCTTCAACAGCGCCACCTTCAAGAACATCGAAGGCCTGGCCGGGGGCTCGGGCAACGACACCTTCACCGACAGCGGCAGCGACAACACCTTCGAGGGCCGAGGGGGCAACGACACCTTCAACCTGACCCACGGCGGCCACGACACCCTGCTGTACAACGTGCTGGCCGGGGCCTCGGCCAATAACACCGGGGGCAATGGCAGTGACATCGTCAACGGCTTCAAGGTCGGCACCTGGGAGGGCACCGCCGGCACCCAGCGCCTGGACGTGCATGCCTTGCTGGTGGGCTACAGCGGCGATGGCAGCGCCAGCTACCAGGGCGGGGTCGCCACCCTGGGCGCCGGTGCCGGCAATATCGGCAACTACCTGCAAGTGACCCAGAGCGGGGCCAATACCGTGATCAGCATCGACCGCGATGGCAGCGCCAGCACCTACAGCAGCGCCACCCTGGTCACTTTGCAGAACGTGCACACCGACCTCGCCACCTTGCTCGCCAACCATCAACTGACCGTGGTCTGAGACCCCACTGCCATTAAAAAACCCGCCGATCGCAGCTGCGAAAGGCGGTTTTTTTCATGACCGGTGGCGCGTTGGGCGCGCTGCCGATCGCTGCGGGTCAGAAGTTGTACTTGAAGCTGGTCATCAGGTTGCGCGGCGCGCCGTAGTTACCGTAGGAGCCGGCGTTGCTGTAGTAGGTGCGATCGAACAGGTTGTTGACGTTAACGGAGGCACTCAGGTTGCGGCTGATGTCATAGCGCGCCATCAGGTTGGTCACCGCGTAGCTGCCCTGGGTGAAGGTGTGCAGGTCGCTGCCGACCTTGCTCTGCCAGTTGACCCCGCCGCCCACGGTCAGCTTGTCCAGCGGGCCTTGCAGGCGATAGCTGGTGAAGGTCTTGAAGCTGTTGCGCGGCAGGCCGGTGACGATCCGCTGGTCATCGGCATCAGTGGTGACCGAGTAGGTGTAGCCCGCGGAAGCCTGCCAGCCTTCGGCCAGTTCGCCGTTGAACTCCAGCTCCACGCCCCTGGAGGTGGTGTCCTGCTCGGCGCTGTAGACGTTGTCGTGCTGCCAGATCGCCAGGTTGTCCTGCTGCAGTTTGTACAGCGCCAGGCTGGAGTTCAGGCGGCCGTCGAAGTGGCTGCCCTTGACGCCGATCTCATACCCCTTGCCCTGCATCGGTTCCAAAGGCTTGTTGTCTTCGCTGCGGACCCACGACGCCTGGGGGTTGAAGATGCTGGTGTAGCTGGCGTACACCGACCAGGTGTCGTCGAGGTCGTAGACCACCCCGGCGTAAGGGATAAACACGCCGTTTTCTTCGCGCTTGACCTTGGTTTCGTCGCCGCCGTATGGGCGGTCGGAGGTGTCGCTGCTCCAATTGATCACCCGGCTGCCGAGGATCAGGCTCAGGTCATCGGTCAGGCGCAGGCGCGAGGTCAGGTAGGCGGCGTACTGGTTTTCATCGATCGACGACTTGCCGCTCACGCTCTGGCTCGGCTTGGGCGAGTGGCCGTCCCAGTCGAACAGGTTGTCGATGGGGCCGGCAGGGGAGCCGGCGTAGTCATAGCGCCAGCCGCCCCAGCTCGGGGTGCTTTCCTTGTACTGGGACAGGGTCACGCCGCCGATCAACTCGTGCTCGCGGCCGAACAGGCTGAAGGGGCCGGTGAGGTACAGGTCGAGGTTGTCCTGGCGCGGGGTGCCGGAGAAACGCACCGGCAGTTGGGTCAGGCCGCTGCCGTCCTTGTTGACCGAGCCCATGGCGAAGTTGAACAGCTCGTCGAACTGGTTCTCGGCGTGGGTGAACTCCACCTTGCCGCTCCAGCCGTTGCCCAGTTGCTGTTCGATGGAGGCGAAGTAGCTGGTCTGCTGGTGGTCGTTGTAGGACCAGGTCGGCGAGGTGTTGGTCGAGCGACTGAAGTCGGTGCGTTCGCCACTGCTGAAGCGCGTCGGCAGGCCGGTGCGCAGCGGCGAATCGACGTCGGTGCGCTGGTAGCTGAAGCCCAGGGTCAGCAGGGTGTCTTCGCTGAGGTCGAACTCGCTGATGCCGTACATCAGTTGGGTCTGCTGCTTGAAGCGGTCGACCCAGGCGCTTTCGGTCTTGTAGTCGGCCACCAGCCGCCCGCGCACATTGCCGCTGTCGGTGAGCGGGCCGGAGACGTCGAGCCCGCCGCCGTAGCGATCCCAGGTCCCGGCCTGGCCGGTGATGCTGGCCTGGGCCACGCTGGTCGGGCGTTTGCGGATCAGGTTGATGGTCGCCGACGGGTTGCCCATGCCACTGATCAGACCGGTGGCGCCGCGCACCACTTCAACCCGGTCGTACATGGCCATGCTCTGGGAGTAGTTGTCGAGGCGGGTGTTGGTCGGCACGCCGTCGATCTCGTAGTTCTGGATCGCAAAACCCCGGGACCAGTAGCTGTCGGTTTCCGCCCCCAGGCCGTCGCGGGTGACGATGATCCCCGGGGTGGCTTCCAGGGTGTCGGTCAGGGTGCTGAGGTTCTGGTCTTCGATGCGCTGGCGGGTCATGACCGTGATCGACTGCGGGGTTTCCCGAGGTGTCAGGTTCAGGCGCGTGGAGCTGCTGGAGGAGTAGGTGGTGTACTCGCCGGTGCCTTCGGTGGTCGACCCCGGCGCCTTGCCGGAAATCGACACCGCGCTCAGCTCCAGGCTGTCGCCGCCGGTTTTGCGCGCTTGCAGCGAGTAGTTGCCGGTGGCGTCGCGGGTCGCTTGCAGGCCGGTGCCGGCGAGCAGCAGGACCAGCCCCGAGTCGACGTCAAAACGCCCTTTGAGGCCGGCGCTCTGCTGGCCGTCGGTCAGGGTCGTGGGGTACGACAGCAGGATGTGGGCGGTCTGGCCAAAGCGGGTCAGGGCGCTGGCCAGGCTGCCGGCGGGGATGTCGAAATCCTGTTGCGCCTGTTCGGCGGCCTGGACCCAGGTCGGTGCCAGCAGCACCACGCTGGCGCTGGTCATGCAGGCCAGGCCCTGGGCGACCGCGCCCGCCAGGTTCTGCTTGAGTGAAACGTGCCAGCCCCGGCCCTTGCGTACGACGAGTTGCATGTGTGACTCCCCATGAATGTCTGTGTTCTGGGGGTTAAGTCTCGCGAGCGAGCAAATCGGACCACCCTTGAGCAAAATAAATGTCAGCCGGCCAGGGTGCGGGGCTTGAGGGTCACCCAATAGCGGGTGAAGGGACGCACTTCCAGGTGCAGGGTCTCGGCCACCGCGTTCAGGACACGGTCGGTATCGGCCAGGGGAAAGGTGCCCGAGACCGGTAGGTCGGCCAGGCTCGAATCGCACCCCAGGTGTCCTGGACGATAGCGCCCCAGTTCTTCGAGAAAATCCGCCAGGCGTTGGCCCTGGGCCGCCAGCATGCCCTGGCTCCAGGCCGGCTGCGACGCGCCCTGGGGTTGCCGCGAGAGCAGGCCCTGGCGATCGAAACGCAGCTGCTCGCCCGCGTTCAGGGTCAGGGCCGGCTGCCCCGGGTTGCGCGGTTGCACCTGCACGCTGCCCTCATAGACCCCGAGCAGGGTGACGCCGGCGGTCTGGCGCACATCGAAGCGTGCGGCCACGGTTTCGATGCGGCCCTCGGCGGTGTCCACGCTGAGGGGCGGCAGGCCGGACTGGCGCTCGAGGGTCACCAGCATCTCCCCACGCAGCAGGCTGATGCGGCGCAGGTCCTGGTCGAAGCGCAGCTTGATGGCGCTGTCGGTGTTGAGCTGGACCCGGGTCTGGTCCACCAGCGTCAGGCGGCGCTGCTGGCCGACGCGGGTACTGTAGTCGGCGCTCCAGTCCTGCACCAGCGCCAGGTCCCGGGCGTTCCAGGCCCCGGCTCCGACGGTCAGTAGCACCGCCAATTGCTTGAGCGCGGTGCGGCGGCTGAGGGTGGGGCGCAGGCTCGGGCCCAGGGTGGCACTGGCCAGGGCGCTGTGGCCTTGCTGGCGCACCTGGTCCATGCGCTGGGCAAAGGCTTCGGCCCGCAGCCAGGCTTTTTCGTGCAGCGGATGGGCCTGGCGCCAGTTGCGCCAGGCGGTCAGGGTGGCCTCGCTGATGGGCGGCTGCTGCAGATCGAGCTGCCATTGCATCGCCTGTTCCGCGATGGCCGCGGTAATCGGCTGGGCGTCGGCGCCGGCGCGGGTGGGCAGCGGCGGGCTCAAACCAGGTCCAGGCTGTCGTCGAGCATGATGCACAGGGCGCCTGCCTTGACGATGTAGCGTTTTACCGTGGTCACGGAAACCTCCAGGCGCTCGGCGATTTCCCCCAGGCTCAGGCCATCGAGCTGGCACCAGAGGAACGCCTTGCGCACCGGCAGCTCCAGGCGTTCGAGCACGGCGTCCAGTTCTATCAGGGTTTCCAGGAGGATGGCCTGGGTTTCCAGGTCGGGGACCCATTGTTCCGGGACCGCCTGCAAGGCTTGCAGGTAGGCGCGTTCCAGCTTCTGCCGCCGGTAGTGATTGCTCAGCACGCTTTTCGCGACCTTGGTCAGGAAGCTGCGCGGGGCCTGGATCTCTACCGGCTCGGGTTTGTTCAACAGGCGCAGGAAGGTGTCCTGGGCCAGGTCCGCCGCGCTGTGGGAGCAGTTCAACCGCAGGCGTAGCCAGTTTTTCAACCATTGGTGCTGTTGCCGATACAGCTCGGTCACATCGCAGGCACTGGCTTGGGCGCTTGAAGGCATGGCGGGGAGATACCGGGGCAGGGGAGGTCATGAATGATAATGCTTATCATATAGATCGTTGCCATTACCCCGCAACAAAAACCAAAAAGGCCCGCCGTTCAGTGATGAAGGGCGGGCCTGTTGGATGCAGCGTCAGATCAGACTTTGACGATCCAGCCTTCTGGCGCTTCAACGTCGCCGGTCTGCACGCCGGTCAGCTCTTTGTAGAGCTTCTGGGTCACAGGGCCGACTTCGCTTTCGCTGTAGAACACGTGCAACTGGTCTTTGTACTCGATGCCACCGATCGGCGTGATCACCGCGGCGGTCCCGCAGGCACCGGCTTCCTTGAAGTCAGCCAGTTTGTCGATCAGCACGTCGCCCTCGACCACTTCCAGGCCCAGACGGCTCTTGGCCAGTTCGATCAGCGACAGGCGGGTGATGCCTGGCAGCACCGAAGGCGACTTCGGTGTGACGAACTTGTTGTCGTGGGTGATCCCGAAGAAGTTGGCCGAGCCGACTTCTTCGATCTTGGAGTGGGTCATCGGGTCCAGGTAGATGCAGTCGGCGAAGCTTTTCTTCTTGGCTTCCGAACCAGGCATCAGGCTGGCGGCGTAGTTGCCACCGACCTTGGCCGCGCCAGTGCCCTGAGGCGCCGCACGGTCGAAGCTGGAGATCAGGAAGTTGTGCGGGGTCAGGCCGCCCTTGAAGTAGGCGCCAACCGGAATGGCGAAGATCGAGAAGATGAACTCGGGCGCGGTGCGCACGCCGATGTTGTCACCCACGCCGATCACGAACGGGCGCAGGTACAGCGCGCCGCCGGTGCCGTAAGGCGGAATGAAGCGCTCGTTGGCCTTGACCACGGCCTTGCAGGCTTCGACGAACTGTTCGGTGGAAACATGCGGCATCAGCAGACGGGCGCAGCTGCGCTGCATGCGCAGGGCGTTCTGGTCGGGACGGAACAGGTTGATCGAACCGTCCTTGCAGCGGTAGGCCTTCAGGCCTTCGAAGCATTGCTGGCCATAGTGAAGGGCTGTGGAGCCTTCGCTGATGTGCAGCACGTTATCTTCGGTCAGGGTGCCTGCGTCCCACTCGCCATTACGCCAGTGCGACAGATAGCGCTTGTCTGTCTTGATGTAGTCAAAACCCAGCTTGTCCCAATTGATGCTTTCGTTACCCATGACACCCTCTATCACTTGACGACCGTCGGAACGGCTCAAGGTTTCTGACGTTTTTTTGGATGGGCACAACAATACTGCATTCCGGGGGTGTACCGCATCCCGGACGATGGGAGGGGAGCAAAAAAACGTAGCTTGCTCATGAATCGTTTCGCCATCATCCGAAATACGGGACCAAATTCCCGCCCTGGGCCCATCCCGACCCGTAGCCGCTGCCGCTAGGCTGCGCTGGCCGGGATAGGCGCCGTAGAAGGTGCAGATTAATGTGCGGTATTCATTAAGGACCGCGCATCACATATGCAGCGCATGTCCCAAAGCCCGCAGCGCTGCTTCCTGCACCGCCTCGCCCAGGGTCGGGTGGGCGTGGATGGTGCCGGCGATGTCTTCCAGGCGCGCGCCCATTTCCAGGGACTGGCCGAAGGCCGTGGACAGCTCGGACACGCCGACGCCCACCGCTTGCCAGCCGAGAATCAGGTGATTGTCGCGCCGCGCCACCACCCGCACGAAGCCGCTTTTCGATTCCAGGGTCATGGCCCGGCCGTTGGCCGCAAACGGGAAGCTCGAGACGATGCAATCCAGGCCAGCGGCCTTGGCTTCGTCCGGAGTCTTGCCGACCACCACCAGTTCCGGGTCGGTGAAGCACACTGCCGGGATCGCGGCCGGGTTGAATTCCCGGTGTTCACCGGCAATCAGCTCGGCGACCATTTCGCCCTGGGCCATGGCGCGGTGGGCCAGCATCGGCTCGCCGCTGAGGTCGCCGATGGCCCAGACGTTGCGCATGCTGGTCTGGCAGCGGTTGTCGATCTTGACCGCCGAGCCGTTCATCTCCAGGTTCAGCGCCTCCAGGTTCCAGCCCAGGGTGTTGGGCTTGCGGCCGACTGCCACCAGCACCTGGTCGGTGTCCAGGTGCAGGGTATCGCCACTCGGGTCGCGCACTTGCAGGGTGTTTTTCGCGGCATCGAAGCCTTCGACGCTGTGCTTGAGGTACAGCTTGAGCCCCAGCTTTTTCAGGGATTCGGCCACCGGTTGGGTCAGTTCCGTGTCATAGGCCGGCAGGATCCGATCCTGGGCTTCGACCACGCTGACTTCGGCGCCCAGCTTGCGGTAGGCGATCCCCAGCTCCAGGCCGATATAGCCACCGCCGACCACGATCAGGTGCTTGGGCACTGCCTTGGGCGCCAGGGCTTCGGTGGAGGAAATGATCGGCCCGCCGATCGGCAGCATCGGCAGATTGACGCTTTTCGAGCCGGTGGCCAGCAGCAGGTGCTCGCACTGGATACGGGTATTGGCGCCTTCGATCTCCACGGTCTTGCCGTCGATCACCTTGGCCCAGCCCTGGATCACTTGCACCTTGTGCTTTTTCAGCAGGGCGGCGACGCCGGTGGTCAGGCGATCGACGATGCCGTCTTTCCATTCCACGCTCTGGCCGATGTCCAGGGTCGGCGTTGCGACCTTGATCCCCAGGGCCGAGCCCTGGCTGTGGTGCAGGGTTTGGTGGAACTGTTCGGCGACGTGAATCAGCGCCTTGGACGGGATGCAACCGATGTTCAGGCAGGTGCCGCCAAGGGCCTGGCCTTCGACCAGAATGGTCGAGATGCCCAGCTGCCCGGCACGAATCGCCGCCACATAACCGCCAGGGCCGCCGCCGATAATCAGCAGCCGGGTGTTTAGAGTCTGTTGCATTCCTTACTCCACAAACAGGGTGGCGGGTTGTTCGAGCAGGCCGCGAATGGCCTGGATGAATTGCGCCGCGTCCATGCCATCGACCACCCGGTGATCGAACGAGCTGGAGAGGTTCATCATCTTGCGAATCACCACCTGGCCCTTGATGACCATGGGCCGCTCAACGATTTTATTGACCCCGACAATCGCCACTTCCGGCAGGTTCAGCACCGGTGTGCTCACAATCCCGCCCAACGCGCCGAGGCTGGTCAGGGTGATGGTCGAACCGGACAACTCGTCGCGGGCGGCCTTGCCGGTGCGCGCGGCGTTGGCCAGGCGCGCGATTTCCGCGGCGCTGTCCCACAGGCTGCGAGCCTCGGCATGCTTGACCACCGGCACCATCAAGCCGATGTCGCTCTGGGTGGCGACCCCGACATGCACCGCGCCGAGGCGGGTGATGACCTGGGCTTCGTCGTCGTAGCGCGCATTGATCTGCGGGAAGTCACGCAGGGCCACGACCATGGCGCGCACCAGGAACGGCAACAAGGTCAGCTTGCCGCGGCTGGCGCCGTGTTTCTCATTGAGGTGGGCGCGCAGCTCTTCCACGGCGGTGACGTCGATTTCCTCGACATAACTGAAGTGGGCGGCGCGCTGAGTGGCGTCCTGCATGCGCTGGGCGATCTTGCGGCGCATGCCGATCACCGGAATCTGCTCTTCATCGTGGCGCTGGGCATACGCCGCCGGCGTCGAGGCCCCACGGGAACCCTGGGCCACATAGGCGTCCAGGTCTTCATGCAGGATGCGCCCGGCAGGGCCGCTGCCCTGCACCAGGCGCAGCTGGATCCCGGCATCGAGCGCGTGTTTGCGCACCGCCGGCGACGCCAGCGGACGCTCGTCGGCATCCCGGGC
>NZ_ATLP01000096.1:0-54433 GCF_000416215.1 Pseudomonas sp. CF161 | reverse complement strand
GCCGGGGTCCAGGTCGCGGCCCTGGTTGACACCAGCAGTCACGCCGACCTGCTGCGTGCCTGGCGCCAGATCCCGGCGGCCCTCGGCGGCTGGCGCGAACTGCGCAAGGGCCTGGGCCTGCTGAGGCAATTGCGGCGTGCCGGAGTCCAGCATTACCGGGGCGCGCGCGACTTGCAGATCGAGGGCCACGACCAGGCCCGGGCCCTGAGCTTTCGCTGCGGCGGGGATGAACACCGGCTCCCGGCGCAATTGATCCTGTTGCATCAGGGCGTGGTGCCCAACACCCAGATCAGTTGGTCGCTGCGCCTGGAGCACCAGTGGGACGAACAGCAACTGTGCTGGACCGTGCACCGCGACCCGTTTGGAGAAACCAGCCAGCCCGGCGTGTTTATCGCCGGTGATGCCGCGGCCATCGGCGGCGCCCTGGCCGCGCGGGAACAAGGGCGGATAGCGGCCCGGGGAATCGCCCGTCAGTTGCAGCCCCAGGCTGCCGCGCAGATCGATGCTCCACTGCCAGCGCTGCGCCGCGCCCTGGTCCGGCACCTGGCGGCGCGTCCGCTGATCGACACCCTGTACCGCCCGCAGCAGCAGAACCGCATCCCCGCCGACGACGTCATCGTCTGCCGCTGTGAAGAAGTCAGCGCCGGCGACCTGCGCCACTACGTCGACCTGGGCTGCCTCGGGCCGAACCAGGCCAAGGCGTTCGGCCGCTGCGGCATGGGCCCCTGCCAGGGCCGCCTGTGCGGGCTCAGCGTCAGCGAAGTGATCGCCGAGCGGCGCCAGGTTTCCCCGGCCGCCGTCGGCTACTACCGCATCCGCCCACCACTCAAACCCATCACCCTCAGCCAACTCGCAGGTGAAGCCTGCCTCGACCTTTCCCGGGAGCACCCATGACCTCTATCCAGCGTATCCACAGCAACCCACGACTAAGCCGCGTGGTGGTGCACAACCAGGTGGCCTGGCTCAGCGGCATCGTCGCCGCCGATTGCAGCCAGGACATCCAGGGCCAGACCCGCCAGGTGCTGGAGCGCGTCGACCAGTTGCTGGCCGAAGCCGGCAGCGACAAGAGCCGCCTGCTCAGCGTGCAGATCTGGATGAAAGACATGGCCGCCGATTTCGACGCCATGAACGCGCTGTGGAGCGCCTGGGTCGACCCCACGCAAACCCCGGCCCGAGCCACGGCCCAGGTGGCTTTCGACGACGCCGAAATCCGCCTCGAGCTGATTGTTACCGCCGCCGTCTGAGGCGCGGGCAAGCCGCCCGCACACGCGGGCAACCGGTCAGGGCAGCCACCTGCGAGCCGCCCGACCCTGCGTTCTCATTGCGACTGCCGATAACGGGCGCCTTGCATTGGCGAGTGCCCGATGTACAACAACACGCATCCGGAGCTTTGTATGAACCTGAAAAAAACCCTCACCGCCCTTGGCCTGGCCAGCCTCGCCAGTTTCGGCGCCAGCACCCAGGCCGCCGAGAAAACCCTGCGCGTGGGCATCGAGGCGGCCTACCCGCCGTTTGCCTACAAGACCAGCGACAACCGTCTGCAAGGGTTCGACTACGACATCGGCCAGGCCCTGTGCGCCAAGATGCAGGTCACCTGCCAGTGGCAGGAACTGGAATTTGACGGCCTGATCCCGGCCCTCAAGGTGCGCAAGATCGACGCGGCGATTTCTTCGGTGTCGATCACCCCCGAGCGCCTCAAATCGGTGGACTTCAGCGACCGCTACTACCGCATCCCGGCCAAGCTGGTGACCCGCAAGGGCAACGGCATCGAGGCCATTCCAGCGTCCCTGGCCGGTAAGCGCATCGGCGTGCAGCGCGCCACCAACTTCGACCGCTACGCCTCGGCCACCTTCGAGCCGGCCGGGGCGCAGATCGTGCGTTATGGCTCGCAGAATGAAATCTACCTCGACCTGCTGGCCGGCCGCGTCGACGCCACCCTGGCCAGTTCGGTGGCCGTCGAGGAAGGCCTGCTCAAACGGCCCGAAGGCGGTGACTATCACTTTGTCGGGCCCAGCTTCACCGACCCGCAGTACTTTGGCACCGGCATCGGCATCGCGGTGCGCAAGAACGACCCGCTGAGCGCCGAGCTGAACCAGGCCCTGGCGGCGATACGGGCCGACGGCAGCTATGAGCAGATCCGCAAGAAGTACTTCAACTTCGACATCTACGGCGAGTAAATCCTCCCCCTGGCGGACGCCGTTGCGGCCCGATTGCCGGCGACGGTGCCCATGCCAGACCTACCCCCCGAAGCTGGCCGGGCGCGTGACACGCGCCTGGCCAGTGGCGTTCGAAAGAGGCAACACCATGCGCAACAAACCGGTCCTGTCCCAGCCCGATGTCACCCAGATGCTGCTTGCGGCCGAGCACGCCGCCCGCGAACGCGGCTGGGCCGTGAGCATTGCCGTGGTCGATGACGGCGGCCATCCCCTGGGCCTGCTGCGGCTCGACGACGCGGCGCCCATCAGCGCCTACATCGCCACGGAAAAAGCCCGCACCGCCGCCCTCGGCCGGCGCGACAGCGGGGCCTATGAACAGATGATCAACGGCGGGCGCCAGGCATTTCTCAGCGCACCGCTGCTGCAAGGCATGCTCGAAGGCGGGGTGCCGATCCTGCACCTGGGGCAATGCATCGGCGCGATTGGCGTGTCCGGCGTCAGGCCCGAGCAGGACGCGGAACTGGCGCGCCTGGCTGTCGCCACACTGGACGCCGAGCAAGGCTGAAGCTCGTACCCCTGGCTCTGGCTAGGGGCTTGCGCCGAACATTCCGATACGAAAAATGCCGCCCTCCCCGCGCCCTTCGCTGCTTACCTTATAGCCAGGCATTCGTTGTGAGCCGTCAGTCGGATGGCCTCATGACGGCATTGTTTTTTGTCTCTATATGGATACACTCAGCCATGGATTACACCCTCCAGCAGACGCCCGGTTTTGCGCGCTGGCATGCGTCACTTCGCGATCTGCGAGCCAGGGTCGCCATCGCACGGCGCCTCGAGCGCGCGGCGGCGGGCAACCTCGGCGACGTCAAGGCGCTGGGCGGCGAACTCGGTGAAATGCGCGTCGATATCGGCGCCGGCTACCGCATTTATTTCATTCGGCGCGGCACCTGGCTGATCATTCTGCTGCAGGGTGGCGACAAGGCGACCCAGGCAGCCGACATCCACAAGGCCCGAGCCCTGGCAAAGGAGTTTTGATATGGCTGGCACACTTGTTCCCTTCGACATGGCAACCCTGCTCGACAGCGACGAGGCCATCAGCGAGTACCTGTCCCAGGTCCTGGCCGACGGCGACACCGATGAACTGCTGCGCGCCCTGGGCCACGTCGCCCGCGCCCGGGGCATGACCCAGATCGCCCGCGACACCGGCCTGGGCCGCGAAAGCCTGTACAAGGCGCTGGGCAGCCAGGGCAATCCCGAGTTCGCGACTATCATCAAAGTGATGAAGGCCCTGGGCCTCAAGCTGCACGCCAGCACTGCCTGAGCCGCGCTGCGACACCACACCGCACACGGCTTTTTTACTTATGCCCGGCGATCAGGCTAAATACCCGCCTGATCGCCCAACCCGACGGATCGTCCATCATGTCCCGACAACGGCTCGCATTTGCCTGGATCGCCTGCTTCGCAGTGCTGTTCAACATGCTTGCCATGCCGCTTTCCGGGGCCCTGCCGCGGGACGACCAAGGCGCCACCGAGCAACTGCTGTGGGGCAGCTTCTGTTCTTCGACCGGCACCAAGCTGGTGGCGATCTCCCTGGGCAAGCTCGAGCAAAAAACCCCGCAGAACGACGATCACTCCACCATGCAGCATTGCTGGTGCTGCTCCGGCTCAGCGCCCCTGGTGGCCTTGCCCGGGCATGTGCCGCAGCCATATTTCGCACGCTACGCCACCCACGGCAGCCTGCCGCCCACTCAGATCGACACCCCCACGCCGCGCCAGCAATGGCCGAGCCTGAACCCCGGTGCACCGCCCCTGGCGTGATTCCTTTCGCACGTGACCTGCGTTTTTGAATCACCCTGGAGAATTGCCATGTTCAAACCATCCCTGGTCAAGCAAGCCCTGCTGCTGGCCGCTGTACTGCTACCTGCCTGTTTCGCCAATGCCCATGAATACAAGGCCGGCGAGATTCAGATTGCCCACCCCTGGTCCCAGGAGCTGCCGCCGAACGCGCCGACCGTTGCTGCGTACTTCGTGCTGCACAACACCGGTAGCACGGCCGACACCCTGCTCAGCGTCGACACCCCGATTGCCGGCAAGGCCGAGCTGCATGAGCACGTGATGCAGGGCGACCTGATGAAAATGCAGCAAGTGCCCAAGGTGGCCATTGCCCCGGGTGCCGAGGTCAGCTTCGCGCCCATGGCTTACCACGTGATGCTGCTGGAGCTCAAAGACCGCAGCCTGCTGAGCGACGGCAAGCGCTTCCCGCTGACCCTGCACTTCGAGAAGGCCGGTGACGTAACGGTCGAGGTCGCGGTGCAGAAGCAGGCGCCCGACAACATGGCCGAGCACAAGCACGCCCAGTAATCACTGACCCGCGCTGTTCGTGAACGCCCTGCGCCCGCCCGGCGCCAGGCGATCCGTGCCGCCTCGCCACTCGATAAAAGTGCGTCGCGGTAGCTGGATCAGTCTGTTCGCCATGCTGATGATCTTTATCGGTCCGCTGATTTCCCAAGCGATGCCGATGGATCAGGCCATGCCGATGAACATGTCCATGTCGATGGACATGGACAGCGGCGAACCCGGCTGCCACGGCGAAACCCAACCCGGCGCACAACAAGGCAAGGCCCAGAGCGAACACCACGGGCTCTGGGAAAAATGCGGCTATTGCAGCCTGTTGTTCAACTGCCCGGCGCTGCCCGGCGGTTTGTCATTCAGCATCGCGGCGACGCCCCCCAACACCCCCTTTGTCAGCCCCTCCCCGCGCCTGGGTCACGCCCGGCAGACCGTGTTCCCCGGCGCCCTGACCCGCGCCCCGCCCGCCATCCGCTAGGCCCCTTGCTTCTCTCCCACGGCCGACTGTCGCCCCCACAGTCGCAGGCGCCCGGCCGTGTCGTTTGTGCCTATTGATGGAACATTTATGTTTTCTGCCAACACTCGCCTGGGCGCTGCCCAGGCTTGCAACACCTTTGCCCTGAAACCGTCCCATGTGCGTTTCAACCGCGCCATCGGCGTCATGTGCGGGGCCCTGCTCGCCCCCCTGGCCATGGCCGCCGAGCCTGCCGAGGACCTGCACCAGCACCCTCATCCGCAAGAACTCACGCCCACGGTGATTACCGCCATTGCCCCCAGCTCGCCGCTGACCGTGGTCACCAACCCCAAGGACCCGCGTCAGCCAGTGCCGGCCAGCGATGGCGGCGACTACCTGAAGACCATTCCCGGCTTTGCCCTGGTGCGCAACGGCGGCACCAATGGCGACCCGGTGCTGCGCGGGATGTTTGGTTCGCGGCTGAACATCCTGACCAATGGCGGCATGATGCTCGGCGCCTGCCCCGGGCGCATGGACGCCCCGACCTCCTACATTTCCCCCGAGACCTACGACAAGCTGACCGTGATCAAAGGCCCGCAAACCGTGCTCTGGGGCCCGGGCGCGTCGGCCGGGACCGTGTTGTTCGAGCGTGAGCCCGAGCATTTCGGCGAACTCGGGACCCGGGTCAATGCCAGCCTGCTGGCCGGCTCCAACGGTCGCTTCGACAAGGTGCTGGATGCCGCCGCCGGTGGCCCGCTGGGTTATGTCCGGGTAATCGGCAACACCGCCCACGCCGACGATTACAAGGACGGCAACAACGACACCGTGGCCTCGCGCTACGACAAGTGGAACGGCGATGTAGCCCTGGGCTGGACCCCGGACGCCGACACCCTGCTGGAGCTGACCGCCGGCAAGGGCGACGGCGAGGCACGCTATGCCGGACGCGGCATGGACGGTTCACAGTTCAAGCGCGAAAGCCTGGGGCTGCGCTTTGAGAGGTCCAACCTGGGCGAGGTGCTGGACAAGGTCGAGGCCCAGGTCTACTACAACTACGCCGACCACGTGATGGACAACTACAGCCTGCGCACGCCCTCGGGCACCGGGATGATGGCCGGGCCCATGGCGTCCAACGTCGACCGCCGGACCCTCGGCGCGCGGATCAAAGCCACCTGGCGCTGGGCCGATGTGCAACTGATCAGCGGCCTGGACGCACAGACCAACGAACACCGCCAACGCGCCAGCAGCGGCGTCGACACCTACAAGCAGCTGCCCCGCGAGAAGGACGCCGACTTCCACAACTATGGGGTCTTCGGCGAGCTGACCTGGTACGCCGCCGACCGCGATCGCCTGATCAGCGGCGCGCGCCTGGACCGCGCCTCGGCCAAGGACTATCGCCAGCGCCTCACCAGCAACATGATGAGCCGCCCCAACCCCACCGCCGACAACACCCGCGCCGACACCCTGCCCAGCGGCTTTGTGCGCTACGAGCATGATCTGGCCGACAGCCCGACCACCCTGTACGCCGGCCTGGGCCATACCCAGCGGTTCCCGGATTACTGGGAGCTGTTTTCGCCCAATACCGGCCCCGCCGGCTCGGTCAACGCCTTCGATTCGATCAAGCCGGAGAAAACCACCCAGCTCGATTTCGGCCTGCAATACAAAAGCGAAGACCTGGAAGCCTGGGCCTCGGGCTATGTCGGTCAAATCCGCGACTACATCCTGTTCAACTACCGCCCGGGGATGATGGGCACCACCTCCCAGGCCGAGAACATCGACGCCCGGATCATGGGCGGCGAACTGGGGGCCGCCTACAAGCTGACCTCCAACTGGAAGGCCGACGCCACCCTGGCCTACGCCTGGGGCAAGAACAGCAGCGATGGCAAGGCGCTGCCGCAAATGCCACCGCTGGACGCGCGCATGGGCCTGACCTACAGCCAGGATCAGTGGAGCGCCGGCGCCTTGTGGCGGGTGGTCGCGGCGCAGAACCGCATCGACCAGAACAAGGGCAACGTGGTCGGCAAGGACTTCGACAAGAGCGGCGGCTTCGGCGTGTTCTCGCTCAATGGCGCCTACCGCATCAACAAGAACCTGAAACTCAGCAGCGGCGTCGACAACCTGTTCGGCAAGGCCTACGCCGAGCACCTGAACCTGGCCGGCAACGCCGGGTTCGGCTATCCGGCCAATGACCCGCAAGCCATCAACGAACCGGGACGCACGCTCTGGACCAAGGTCGACCTGAGCTTCTGACCCCATAGCCGCTGCCGCCAGGCTGCGCTGGGGATGAGCGAGTGAATCCCGCTCAGGCCAGCGCAGCCTCGTGCCTCGGCAGCGGCTACCGAGCATGACTGGCAGCAACAGCTGCCCCTACAACAACAGATCCACTGCCGTGCGGAGCCTTATTCGATGACTCAACCCAAGGTGTCTTTCTACAACCTGGCCTGGCGCTGGCATTTCTACGCCGGGCTGCTGGTTGCGCCCTTTATGGTGATGCTGGCCCTGACCGGCATCATTTACCTGTTCAAGCCCCAGCTCGACCCACTGATGTACGGCGAGCTGCTCAACGTCCCCGCCGGGCACCACAGCCTCAGTGCCGACGAGCTGCTCAAGCGGGTGCAGGCGGTTTATCCACAGGCCCAGGTCAAACAGTACCTGCCGCCGATCAATGCCGAGCGCAGCGCACAATTCGTGGTGCAAAACGCCGGCGTCGAGTTG
The DNA here is from genome assembly GCF_000416215.1 of Pseudomonas sp. CF161. Lineage (NCBI taxonomy): Bacteria > Pseudomonadati > Pseudomonadota > Gammaproteobacteria > Pseudomonadales > Pseudomonadaceae > Pseudomonas > Pseudomonas sp. CF161. Next base: position 46,765 of record NZ_ATLP01000096.1, on the reverse strand, counting down.
AACGTGTTCGTCGATCCCTACCACGGCGACATCCTCGGCGAGCAGCACGCCAAGCGCACGCTGCAGGCCGTGGCCCGGGCCATTCACGGCGAGCTGATGATCGGCACCCTGGGCGACCGCCTGGTGGAACTGGCCGCCGGCTGGGGCGTGATGCTGGTGGTGTCGGGCCTGTACCTGTGGTGGCCGCGCGGCACGTCCACGGCCGGGGTCCTGTGGCCACGCCTGAGCAGTCGCGGCCGCCTGTTCTGGCGCGACCTGCACAGCGTGGCGGGTTTCTGGGGCGCCGCGTTCCTGCTGGTGATGCTGTTGAGCGGCATGACCTGGACCGGCTTCTGGGGCAAGCAATACGCCGACCTCTGGAACCGCTTCCCGGCGGCCATGTGGAACAACGTGCCGCAGTCCGACCAGCAGGCCGGCGCCCTGAATAACGCCACGCGCCAGACCGTGCCCTGGGCCCTGGAGAACACGCCGATGCCGATGTCCGGCGACCATGCCGAACACATGGCCCACGGCGCCGCCGACCACGCGCCGGCAGCGCCCGCCATCAGCTTGCAGCAGGTGCAGGACATCGCTCGCCAGCGCCAGGTCGAGCCCGGCTACAGCATTACCCTGCCCACCACCGCCAGCGGCGTGTTCACCCTCGCGGTGTTCGCCGACGACCCGCGCAACGACGCCACCCTGCACATCGACCAGTACACCGGCCAGGTTTTGGCCGATGTGCGCTGGCAGGACTACAGCCCCGTGGCCCGCGCCACCGAGGTCGGGGTCATGCTCCACGAAGGCAAGATGTTCGGGCCGCTGAACCAGCTGGCGGTGCTGTTGATCTGCCTGATGATTCTGCTCAGCGCCGTCAGCGGCCTGGTGATCTGGTGGAAGCGCCGCCCCACTGGCCGACTCGGCGTGCCGCCGCTGCGCCATGACCTGCCGAAGTGGAAAACTGCGATGTGGGTGATGCTGGCCCTGGCCTTGGCGTTTCCCCTGGTGGGCGCGTCGCTGATTGTGGTGTGGCTGCTCGATCGCCTGCTGTTGTCACGCTGGAACCGTGCATCTGAGTCGGCCTCATCTTCAACATGAGCCCGGCGAGATGCGCGGCGTTTGCGCTTCTGTAGACTGTGCGCGGCCCGGCTCGCCCCGGGCCAATGTTACTTTGTAACCTACAAGTGTAAGCTTGCTGCCCGCCGCCCCATCGCGGCGCCGGGCAATCAATACGGATCGCGCATGACCTCGCTGAACCTCACCAACCTGGCCTGGACACCCCTGGGCCAGGGCCATTGTCATCACCAGTTCCAGCTGCGTGAGGCCAGCCTGCATGTGGCACCGGGGGAGTTCGTCGGCCTGATCGGGCCCAATGGCAGCGGCAAGACCAGCCTGCTGCGCTGCGCCTATCGCTTCAGCAAACCGCAGCAGGGCGAGGTGCGCCTGGAGCATTACGACCTGTGGCGGCAATCGCCACGCTGGTGCGCGCAACGCATCGCCGTGGTGCTGCAGGAGTTCCCCGATGCCTTCGGTCTGACCGTTGCAGAAGTGGTCGCCATGGGCCGGACCCCGCATAAGGGCTTGTTCGATGGCGACACCCCCCATGACCGCGAGCTGGCCCGCCAGGCCTTGCAGTCGGTAGGCCTGCTGGGCTTTGAAACGCATGCCTTCGCCACCCTCTCCGGAGGTGAAAAACAGCGGGTGATTCTGGCCCGCGCCCTGGCCCAGCAGCCGCAATTGCTGATCCTCGACGAGCCGACCAACCACCTCGACCCCCGCTACCAATTGCAACTGCTGCAATGGGTGAAACGCCTGGGGGTAGGCACCCTGGCCAGCATCCACGACTTGAACCTGGCCGCGGCTTTCTGCGACCGGCTGTATGTGCTCGATCACGGGCGCATCGTCGCCAGCGGCACGCCGACCGAGGTCCTGACCGCCGAACTGCTGCGCGAGGTGTTCGGGGTCGAGGCCCTGATCGATCGCCATCCGCTGGCCGACCACCCACGCATTACCTGGATAACCCAACCATGACCCTGCGCGTCCTGCTGTGCCTCGCCCTGTCCCTGGCAGCCGGCCAAGCCCTGGCCGAGGCCACCCGCTACCCGCTGACCGTCCACAGTTGCAACCGCGAAGTGACCTTCAACCAGGCCCCCCGGCATGCCCTGAGCCACGACATCAACATGACCCAGATGATGCTCGCCCTCGGCCTCAAGCCGCGCATGGTCGGCTACAGCGGCATCAGCGGCTGGAAGGCCATGACTCCCGAGATGCAGGCCAGCCTCGCCGGGCTGCCGGAACTCGCGGCCAAATACCCGTCGGTGGAAACCCTGCTCAACGCCAACGTCGACTTCTTTTTTGCCGGCTGGGACTACGGCATGCGCGTCGGTGGCGACCTCACGCCCCAGACCCTGGCGCCACTGGGCATCAACGTCTATGAGCTGACCGAGTCCTGCGCCTTTGTCATGAAACGCCCGGCCGCCAGCCTCGACGACACCTACAACGACCTGCGCAACCTGGGGCGCATTTTCGATGTGCAGGACCGCGCCAACCAATTGATCAGCCAGATGCAGCAGCAGGTGGCCGAGGTCAAACAACAGCTGCCCGCCGACCGGCCACGGGTATTCCTCTACGACAGCGGTGAAGACCGCGCCATGACCTCGGGCCGCCTGGGCATGCCCCAGGCCCTGATCGATGCTGCCGGCGGGCGCAACATTCTCGCCGACCTGGACACCAGTTGGACCCGGGTCAACTGGGAGACCGTGGTCGAGCGCAACCCGCAGGTGATTGTGATCGTCGACTACAGCGAAATCAGCGCCGAGCAGAAGCAGCAGTTCCTGCTGGACAACCCGGCGTTGCAGTCGGTGGACGCCATCAGGAACCGGCGCTTTATCGTGATCCCCTACGTCCAGGCCACCCCGGGCATCGATAACGTGCTGGCGGTGCAGACCCTGGCCAAGGGTTTCCACGGCCCATGATCAACCGTCGTTATGCCGGGCTGCTGATGCTCCTGGGCGCGCTGTTGCTGGTGTCTTGCGTGGTCTCCCTCGGTTTCGGCCCGGCGCCGGTGCCACTGGACGTGGTGTGGCGCATCCTGCTGCACAAGGCCCTGGGTATCGGTGAGGTGAGCTGGAATGCCGGGCAGGAACATATCGTCTGGCTGATCCGCGTGCCGCGCATGGTGCTCGGGGCCTTGGTGGGCGCCGGGTTGGCGCTGATCGGCGCGGTGCTGCAAGCGGTGACGCGCAACCCGCTGGCCGACCCGCACCTGCTGGGGGTGACGTCCGGCGCGACCCTGGGCGCAGTGATTGTAGTGCTGCATATGGGGCAAGTGATCGGTCTCCTGACCCTGCCCCTAGCGGCCTTTGTCGGCGCCTTGCTCAGCATGCTGCTGGTGCTCGGCATCGCCGCGCGCCACGGCCGTCTCGACAGCGATCGCCTGCTGCTGTGTGGGGTCGCGGTGTCCTTTGTGATGATGGCGATCGCCAATCTGCTGTTGTTTGTGGGCGACCACCGCGCCAGCTCGGCGGTGATGTTCTGGATGCTCGGCGGCCTCGGCCTGGCGCGCTGGGAATTGCTGACGATTCCCGCCATCAGCGTGTTGCTCGGCCTGGCGTTGCTGCTGGGCATGGCGCGCCCGCTGAACGCGCTGATGGCCGGCGAGCAGACCGCCGTGACCCTGGGCCTGAACGCCCGCAACGTGCGCCTGCGGGTGTTTTTGATCGCCTCCCTGATGACCGGCGTGCTGGTGTCCATCAGCGGCTCCATCGGTTTTGTCGGGCTGATGGTGCCGCACATTGCCCGCCGCCTGGTGGGCGCCGAACACCGGCGCCTGCTGCCGGTGTGCGTGCTGCTGGGCAGCCTGTTCCTGGTCTGGGTCGACGTCGCGGCCCGCACCCTGATCGCCCCCGAAGACCTGCCGATCGGCGTGGCCACGGCGGCGATTGGCGGGTTGTTCTTTATCGGGCTGATGCGCCGGCGCTGAAGGCCCTCGGCATCCAGACAAGGCCGCGCCTGGGCGATTTCCACAACCGCTCGGCACGCCCTAGAATGCGCACCTCACACTGCTCAGGATGAGTCTCATGTTGAAAAATCTCTGGCTGTCGCTGCTGGTATTTGGCTCCAGTAGCGCCATGGCCGGCAGCACGGTCGATGTCTCGGAAATCTACGGCAACATCCAATTCGTCAACAGCTTCCCGGACTACAAAGTCAAGATGGTGCGCTCCTTTCCCGACCTGAAGGTGAAGCAGGTCAGCTCCTTCGCCGACTCGCCAGGCGAGTGGAAAATCGTCAACAGTTTCCCGGATTACAAGATCCAGATTGTCGACTCCTTCCCCGATTTCACCATCCAGTATGTGGACTCCTTTCCCGGCGCGAATTGAAGCCAGCTCGCAACCTCGGCTGCCGCCCTGCGGCAGCACCACAATGAAGCACCCCGACGCACCACCCCCTGCCCAAGGCCTCGTCTTGGGGCATCGCCCGCCCTGACTCTGCGCGCAAGGCGACGTTTTCATGCCTTGCAGCGACTCGGCACACCCCTTGCAAAACAGCTTTTCAGTAGCTCGCATCTGCCACCTGAAAAACTCAAATAGTCATGGGGATCGCACAATGAAGCGTCGCAGCTTGATCAAGGCTTTCACACTCACGGCAAGCATTGCCGCGATGGGCTTGACCTGGACCGTCCAGGCCGCCGAGACCATCAAGGTCGGTATCCTGCATTCGCTGTCGGGGACCATGGCGATCTCCGAAACCTCGCTCAAAGACATGGCGCTGATGACCATTGACGAGATCAACGCCAAGGGCGGGGTCAACGGCAAGATGCTGGAGCCGGTGGTGGTCGACCCTGCCTCCAACTGGCCGCTGTTCGCCGAGAAGGGCCGTCAGTTGCTGACCCAGGACAAGGTCGCGGTGGTGTTCGGTTGCTGGACCTCGGTGTCGCGCAAATCGGTGTTGCCGGTGTTCGAAGAGCTCAATGGCCTGCTGTTCTACCCGGTGCAGTACGAAGGCGAAGAGATGTCGCCCAACGTCTTCTACACCGGTGCCGCGCCCAACCAGCAGGCAATCCCGGCCGTGGAATACCTGATGAGCGAAGACGGCGGCGGCGCCAAGCGCTTCTTCCTGCTGGGCACCGACTACGTGTACCCGCGCACCACCAATAAAATCCTGCGTTCGTTCCTCCATTCCAAGGGCGTGGCCGACAAGGACATCGAAGAGGTCTACACCCCGTTCGGCCATGCCGACTACCAGACCATCGTGTCCAACATCAAGAAATTCTCCGCCGGGGGCAAGACCGCCGTTATCTCCACCGTCAACGGCGACTCCAATGTGCCGTTCTACAAAGAGCTGGCCAACCAGGGCCTGAAAGCCACCGACGTGCCGGTGGTGGCCTTCTCCGTGGGCGAGGAAGAACTGCGCGGGATCGACACCAAACCCCTGGTGGGCAACCTCGCGGCGTGGAACTACTTCGAGTCGGTGGATAACCCCACCAACAAGAAATTCGTCGCCGACTGGAAGGCCTACGCCAAGGCCAAGAACCTGCCGGGGGCGGACAAGGCCGTGACCAACGACCCGATGGAAGCCACCTATGTCGGCATCCACATGTGGGCCCAGGCGGTGGAGAAAGCCAAGTCCACCGACGTCGACAAGGTCCGCGAGGCCCTGGCCGGCCAGACCTTTGCCGCGCCGTCCGGCTACACCCTGACCATGGACAAGACCAACCACCACCTGCACAAGCCGGTGATGATCGGCGAGATCCAGCCCGACGGTCAGTTCAACGTGGTGTGGCAGACCGAAGGCCCGATCCGCGCCCAGCCGTGGAGCCCGTTCATTCCGGGTAACGACAAGAAGCCGGACTACGCGGTCAAGAGCAACTAAGCGAGGGATGGAAGCCGGACGCCGTCTGCGGTCCGGCACAACCTCTGTCGCCGCTGCCGAAGGCTGCGACCCGCCCGGGCCAACCGGGCCAGCGCAGCCTCCGGCAGCGGCGACAGGATCACGCACAGGCCCCGGCCTGTCCGCGCAAGGCCAACGATATGCCCACTGCCCTTTACCGTTTTATCCTCGCCTGCCTGCTGCTGTTGCCGCTGGCAGCCAGGGCCGGTGACGCCGAAGACTTCGTCGCGGCCAACCCGTCCCGGCAGGCCCAACTGCTGGAAGCCTGGGCTGCGCAGCCCGACCCGGCGCGCGTCGAACTGATCAACGCCTTGCAGCAAGGCCAGCTGACGGTCGACGGCCAAGCCAAGACCCTGCGCCTGAACAACCGCTTGCGGGGGCTGATCGACACCGCCCTGGCCAGCCACCAATTGCTCGCCGCCGACAGCAAGCTCCGCCTCGCCGCAGCCCAGCAACTGCAAAAGAGCGCCAAGCCGGCGCAACTCGCATTCCTTGATCGGCAATTGGCCGCGGAACCGGACCAACGCGTACACGCCGCCCTGAGCCTGGCCCTGGCCAACCTGCAACTGGTGGACAGCGACCCGGCGGTACGCCTGGCCGCCGTGCGCCTGCTCGGTGAAACCGGCGACCCGCTGGCCCGTACCCGCCTCGAAGGCCTGCTCGAACCCGGGGTCGAAGCCGACGCCGCGGTGCGCACCGCGGCCGAAACCAGCCTGGCCCAGGTCAAGCGCAAGCTGCTGGTGGGCGAGGTGCTGGGCCAGGCCTTCAGCGGCCTGTCCCTGGGCTCGATCCTGCTGCTGGCGGCCCTGGGGCTGGCGATCACCTTCGGTTTGCTGGGGGTGATCAACATGGCCCACGGCGAGATGCTGATGCTCGGCGCCTACTCCACCTACGTGGTGCAGTTGCTGTTCCAGCGCTTCGCCCCGCAGGCCATCGAGTTCTACCCGTTGATTGCGCTGCCGGTGGCGTTTTTCGTCACGGCGGCGATCGGCATGGCCCTGGAGCGCACGGTGATTCGTCACCTCTACGGCCGCCCGCTGGAAACCCTGCTGGCAACCTGGGGCATCAGCCTGATGCTGATCCAACTGGTGCGCCTGGTGTTCGGCGCGCAGAACGTCGAGGTGGCCAACCCGGCCTGGCTCTCGGGCGGGATCCAGGTGCTGCCCAACCTGGTGCTGCCGTACAACCGCATCGTGATCATCGGCTTCGCGCTGTTTGTCGTGGTGCTCACCTGGCTGCTGCTGAACAGGACCCGCCTGGGCCTGAACGTGCGCGCCGTGACCCAGAACCGCAACATGGCCGCCTGCTGCGGCGTGCCCACCGGGCGCGTCGACATGCTCGCCTTCGGCCTCGGCTCGGGCATCGCCGGGCTGGGCGGCGTGGCCCTGAGCCAGATCGGCAACGTCGGCCCGGACCTGGGCCAGAGCTACATCATCGACTCGTTCCTGGTGGTGGTGCTGGGCGGGGTCGGCCAGTTGGCCGGTAGCGTGCTGGCGGCCTTTGGCCTGGGGGTCGCGAACAAGATTCTCGAACCGCAGATCGGCGCCGTGCTCGGCAAGATCCTGATCCTCGCGCTGATCATTCTGTTTATTCAGAAACGTCCGCAAGGCCTCTTTGCTCTGAAAGGACGGGTGATCGACTGATGAATCAACCACTGCTCGTAACCGCCAGCCAGAAAGCCGGACCCAGGGTCACGCTCACCGTCGGTGCGCTGCTGCTCCTGGTGCTGCTGGCCCTGCCGCTGTTGTCGCTGCTGGCCGCGGACAACCCGCTGCACGTCTCAGCCTACACCCTGACCCTGGTGGGCAAGATCCTCTGTTACGCCATCGTCGCCCTGGCCCTGGACCTGGTCTGGGGCTATGCCGGGCTGCTGTCCCTGGGCCACGGGCTGTTCTTTGCCCTGGGCGGCTATGCCATGGGCATGTACCTGATGCGCCAGGCCTCGGGCGATGGCTTGCCGGCGTTCATGACCTTCCTCTCATGGACCGAGCTGCCGTGGTACTGGGTCGGCACCAGCCATTTCCTCTGGGCCCTGTGCCTGGTGGTGCTGGCCCCGGGATTGCTGGCCCTGGTGTTCGGTTTCTTCGCCTTCCGCTCGCGGATCAAGGGCGTGTATTTCTCGATCATGACCCAGGCCCTGACCTTCGCCGGGATGCTGCTGTTCTTTCGCAACGAGACCGGGTTTGGCGGCAATAACGGCTTCACCAATTTCCGCACCATTCTCGGTTTCGGCATCACCGAACCCGGGACCCGCGCGGTGCTGTTTTGCGCCACCGTGCTGTTGCTGGTGGCCAGCCTGTGGATTGGCTGGCGCCTGGCGCGGAGCAAGTTCGGCCGGGTCCTGACCGCCCTGCGCGACGCCGAGAACCGCCTGATGTTCTGCGGCTACGACCCGCGCGGCTTCAAGCTCTTCGTGTGGGTGCTGAGCGCGGTGCTGTGCGGCCTGGCCGGGGCCTTGTATGTGCCTCAGGTGGGCATCATCAACCCCAGCGAAATGTCGCCGACCAACTCCATCGAGGCGGCCGTGTGGGTGGCCCTGGGCGGGCGCGGCACGCTGATCGGTCCGCTGCTGGGGGCCGGCGTGGTCAACGGCATGAAGAGCTGGTTCACCGTGGCCTTCCCGGAGTACTGGCTGTTCTTCCTCGGGGCGCTGTTTATCGTGGTGACCCTGTACCTGCCCAAGGGCGTGATCGGTTTGCTGAAGAAAAGGGGCGAACAATGAGAGTCACGGCGACGGCTGAATTCATGCTCGAACCTATCCTGGAACCGAATAAAGACGCCGGCGCCAGCCGCGATGCCATCGGCCTCGGGCAGGCCGCTGGCAAGGGCCTGAACACACGCCACGGGACGATCCTGACCCTGGAAGACATCAGCGTCAGCTTCGATGGCTTCAAGGCCCTCAACGACCTGAACCTGTACATCGGCGTCGGCGAACTGCGCTGCATCATCGGCCCCAACGGCGCAGGCAAGACCACCCTGATGGACGTGATCACCGGCAAGACCCGGCCCAGCCACGGCAAGGCCTGGTTCGGCGAAACCCTGGACCTGGCGGCGATGAGCGAAGTGCAGATCGCCCAGGCCGGGATCGGCCGCAAGTTCCAGAAACCCACGGTGTTCGAAGCCCTGAGCGTGTTCGAGAACCTGGAGCTCGCGCAAAAGACCGACAAATCGGTGTGGGCCAGCCTGCGGGCCCGACTCAGCGGCGAACAGCGCGACCGTATCGACGAGGTGCTGCAGACCATTCGCCTGACCGCCTCGGTCCAGCGTCCGGCGGGCCTGCTGTCCCATGGCCAGAAGCAGTTCCTGGAAATCGGCATGCTGCTGGTGCAGGACCCGCAGTTGCTGCTGCTCGATGAACCGGTGGCCGGCATGACCGACGCCGAAACCGAGTTCACCGCCGAACTGTTCAAGAGCCTGGCCGGCAAGCATTCGCTGATGGTGGTGGAGCACGACATGGGCTTCGTCGGCGCCATCGCCGACCACGTCACCGTGCTGCACCAAGGCAGCGTACTGGCCGAGGGCTCCCTGGAACAGGTGCAGGCCGATGAACGCGTGATCGAGGTTTATTTGGGCCGATGAATCGGCCAGCGGCAAGTTGCGAGCTGCAAGCGGCAAGTTGAAAGCAACGCCGTACACCCGCTGTTTCTTGCAGCTTGAGGCTTGCAGCTTGCAGCCCTACTAACGGAGTTCCGATGCTAAAGGTCCAACATCTACATCAGTACTACGGCGGCAGCCACATTTTGCGCGGTCTGAGCTTTGACGTGACGGTGGGTGAAGTCACCTGCCTGCTCGGGCGCAACGGCGTGGGCAAGACCACCCTGCTCAAATGCCTGATGGGCCTGCTGCCGACCAAGGAAGGCACGGTCAGCTGGGAAGGCCAGGCCATCACCGGCTATAAGCCGCACCAGCGGGTGCACGCCGGTATTGCCTATGTGCCCCAGGGTCGGGAGATTTTTCCGCGCCTGACGGTGGAGGAGAACCTGCTGATGGGGCTGTCACGTTTCGGCGCGAAGGAAGCCCGGGAGGTGCCGGCCTTTATCTACGAACTGTTCCCGGTGCTGCTGCAAATGAAGCAACGCCGCGGCGGCGATCTGTCGGGCGGTCAGCAGCAGCAACTGGCCATTGGCCGGGCCCTGGCCAGTCGCCCGCGTTTGCTGATCCTCGACGAGCCCACCGAGGGCATCCAGCCTTCGGTGATCAAGGAGATTGGCGCGGTGATCAAAAAACTCGCGGCGCGAGGCGATATGGCGATCCTGCTGGTGGAGCAGTTCTACGACTTTGCCGCTGAGCTGGCCGACCAGTACCTGGTGATGTCCCGGGGTGAAATCGTCCAGCAGGGGCGGGGCGAAAATATGGAAACCGACGGTGTACGCGGCCTGGTTACGATCTAACCTGTAGCCTCCTGACGATAAGCGCGAACCATGAATCTTCCTGCCCACACCGCGTTGTTCACCCCCAGCTGGCATGCCGAGCTGGAGCTGGGCTACGCCCGTTTCGGCGACACCACGCGTCCCGTGCAACGCCGCCATCTGGGCCCGCTGCGGGTGCAGAAGCACCTGTATGCCGAGGGCCCCGAGGTCTGCCAGCACATCATCGTCCACCCCCCTGGCGGGATTGCCGGTGGCGACCGCCTGGACATCCGCGCCTGCGTCGGCAGCGATGCCTGGGCGCAACTGACCAGCCCTGGCGCCGCCAAGTGGTACCGCGCCGCTGGGCCGGCGTACCAAAACCTCGAGCTGCACGTCGCCGCCGGTGCCACCCTGGAATGGCTGCCCCAGGAGAGCATCGTCTTCAGCGCCGCCCAGGCGGAACTGGCGACGGTGATCGAGCTCGAGGGCGACGCTCGGCTGTTCTACTGGGACATCGTGGCCCTGGGTCGCCCGGCCAGCGCCGAGCGCTTTGACCTCGGGCATTTTCAATCGCATCTGGACATTCGCCGTGACGGCCAGTTGCTCTGGCACGAACGCCAGCGCATTGTCGGGGGCGACGGCCTGCTGGACTCGCCCATCGGCCTGGACGGCCAGCCGGTGTTCGCGACCCTGCTGGTCACCGGCGACATCGACACCCAGCTGCTGGAAAGCTGCCGCTCGCTGCCCCACGAGGTACGCGGCGACCTGACGCAACTGCCCGGGCTGCTGGTGGCCCGCTGCCTGGCCAGCGAAGCGCTGCTGGCCCGGGCCTGGCTGATCGACCTGTGGCGCCTGCTGCGCCCCGCCCTGCTCGGGCGCGAGGCTGTGCCGCCAAGGATCTGGAACACATGAAGCGCCTGTCACGCGGGCCCGCCGCCCTGACGCGCTGAACCTTTTAACTGCCCAAACGGATTGAACACGATGGACCTGACCCCACGCGAAAAAGACAAGATGCTGATCTTCACCGCCGGCCTGGTGGCCGAGCGACGACTGGCCCGTGGCGTGAAACTCAATTACCCGGAGGCCATGGCCTATATCTCCGCGGCGCTGCTCGAAGGCGCCCGTGACGGCCAGACCGTGGCCCAACTGATGCACTACGGCACCACCCTGCTCAGCCGTGAACAAGTGATGGAGGGCATCCCGGAAATGATCCCGGAGATCCAGGTCGAGGCGACCTTTCCCGACGGCACCAAGCTGGTCACCGTCCACCAACCCATCGCCTGAGGCCGCGCCATGACGTACCACATCCGCGATGCACTGCATGCCGACCTGCCAGCGATCCGTGACATCTACAACGACGCCGTGCGCACTACCACGGCGATCTGGAACGAGCAGCCCGTGGACCTGGGCAACCGCCAGGCCTGGTTCAGCGCCCGCCAGGCCCAGGGTTACCCGATCCTGGTGATCATCAACGCCGACGAGGTGGTGCTCGGCTACGCTTCGTTCGGCGACTGGCGACCGTTCGACGGCTTTCGCCACAGCGTCGAACACTCGGTGTACGTGCGCAACGACCAGCGCGGCAACGGCCTTGGCCCACGCCTGATGGAAGCGCTGATCGAACGCGCCCGGGGCTGTGACAAGCACGTGATGGTCGCCGCCATCGAAAGCGGCAATCAGGCGTCGATCCGCCTGCACCAGCGCCTGGGTTTCATCACCACCGGGCAGATGCCCCAAGTCGGCACCAAGTTCGGACGCTGGCTGGACCTGACCTTCATGCAACTGATCCTCAACCCCGGGGCGCTGCCGCCCGCCATCGACAAGGAGTGATACCCGATGAACGCTGCCCAACTGCGTCGAGTGCATGGGGAAAGTTTTGCCCATTACCGCCAGGGACTGAGTGATCTGCTGTTCGACGCGGTGCAGCACGGGGCCTCGATCGGCTTCATGGCCGACCTCGACCAGGCCCAGGCCGATGCCTACTTGCGCAACCTGCAGGCCGGGGTGGAAGACGCCAGCCTGCTGCTGTGGGTGGTGGTGGATAACGAAAAGGTGCTGGCCAGCGTGCAACTGGCGCTGTGCCAGAAACCCAACGGACGCAATCGCGCCGAGGTCCAGAAACTCCAGGTGCTCCACGAGGCCCGGCGCCGTGGCCTGGGCCAGCAACTGATGACGGCCCTGGAGCAGACAGCCCGCCAGAACAAGCGCGGCCTGCTGTATCTGGACACCGAAGCCGGTTCGCCCGCCGAGGACTTCTACCGTTCCCTGGGCTACACCCGGGTCGGTGAACTGCCCAACTACTGCCAGAGCCCGGACGGCAGCTACACCCCGACCGCCATTTACTTCAAGACATTGGGACTGCCCGCATGATTCCAGGCCAATACCAGATCCAGCCCGGCGACATCGAACTCAATGTCGGCCGCCGCACCTTGAGCCTGAAAGTGGCCAACAGCGGCGACCGGCCGATCCAGGTCGGCTCGCACTACCACTTCTTCGAGACCAACGACGCCCTGACCTTCGACCGCGCCGCCAGCCGCGGCATGCGCCTGAACATCCCGGCCGGCACCGCCGTGCGCTTCGAACCGGGGCAGACCCGGGAAGTGGAACTGGTGGACCTGGCCGGACATCGCCGGGTGTTCGGCTTTGCCGGGCGAGTGATGGGCGATCTTTGAGCGCAGCTTCAAGCGGCAAGTAACAGCCGCTTGATCCCGCGCCCAGGGCTTTTGATTTTTCTTGCAGCTGGCAGCTTAAAGCTTGCCGCTTATTTCCGAGGACCGAGGAATGCGCATTTCCCGCGAGGCCTACGCCGACATGTTTGGCCCCACCGTCGGCGACAAGGTGCGGCTGGCCGATACCGAGCTGTGGATTGAAGTGGAAAAGGACTTCACCACCTACGGCGAAGAAGTGAAATTCGGCGGTGGCAAGGTGATCCGTGACGGCATGGGCCAGGGCCAGTTGCTGGCGGCCGAGGTGGTCGACACCCTGATCACCAACGCCCTGATCATCGACCACTGGGGCATCGTCAAGGCCGACGTCGGCCTCAAGGACGGGCGCATCGCCGCCATCGGCAAGGCCGGCAACCCGGACATCCAGCCCGATGTGACCATTGCCATTGGCGCCAGCACCGAAGTCATCGCCGGCGAAGGCATGATCCTCACCGCCGGCGGCATCGACACCCATATCCACTTCATCTGCCCGCAGCAGATCGAAGAAGCGCTGATGAGCGGCGTCACCACCATGATCGGCGGCGGCACCGGGCCAGCCACCGGGACCAACGCCACCACCTGCACCTCAGGGCCCTGGCACATGGCGCGCATGCTCCAGGCCGCCGACGCCTTCGCGATGAACATCGGCTTTACCGGCAAGGGCAACGCCAGCCTGCCGGAGCCCTTGATCGAGCAGGTCAAGGCCGGGGCCATCGGCCTCAAGCTGCATGAAGACTGGGGCACCACCCCCGCGGCCATCGACAACTGCCTGAGCGTCGCCGACCAGTACGACGTCCAGGTGGCGATCCACACCGACACCCTCAACGAGTCGGGCTTCGTCGAAACCACCCTGGCCGCCTTCAAGGGCCGCACCATTCACACCTACCACACCGAGGGCGCCGGCGGCGGCCATGCGCCGGACATCATCAAGGCCTGCGGGTTTGCCAACGTGTTGCCGAGTTCGACCAACCCGACCCGGCCCTTCACCCGCAACACCATCGACGAGCACCTGGACATGCTGATGGTCTGCCATCACCTGGACCCGAGCATCGCCGAAGACGTGGCCTTTGCCGAAAGCCGCATTCGCCGCGAGACCATCGCCGCCGAAGACATCCTCCACGACCTGGGCGCGTTCTCCATGATCAGCTCCGACAGCCAGGCCATGGGCCGGGTCGGCGAAGTCATCACCCGCACCTGGCAGACCGCCGACAAGATGCACAAGCAGCGCGGCCCGCTGCCGGGCGATGGCGAGGGCAACAGCAACTTCCGGGTCAAGCGCTACATCGCCAAATACACCATCAACCCGGCGATCACCCACGGCATCAGCCACGAGGTGGGCTCGATCGAAGTCGGCAAGTGGGCGGACCTGGTGCTGTGGCGCCCGGCGTTTTTCGGGGTCAAGCCGACCCTGATCCTCAAGGGCGGGGCGATTGCCGCCAGCCTGATGGGCGATGCCAACGCTTCGATTCCGACCCCGCAGCCGGTGCATTACCGCCCGATGTTCGCCAGCTTTGGCGGCAGCCGGCATGCCACCAGCCTGACCTTTATCAGCCAGGCGGCCCTGGACGCCGGCGTGCCCGAGACCCTGGGCCTGAAAAAACGCATCGCGGTGGTCAAGGGCTGTCGCCAGGTGCAAAAGACCGACCTGATCCACAACGACTACCTGCCACAGATCGACGTCGACCCGCAGACTTATCAGGTCAAGGCCGATGGCGTGCTGCTGTGGTGTGAACCGGCGGAGGTGCTACCGATGGCACAACGCTACTTTCTCTTCTAGAACCCTGCACTGAGCAGCCCGGAGCCCTGTTTGGCAGCGTGAGTTTTGAAAACCCCGGTTTGGCGCTAAGATGCCACTCGATTTCTCACAATCTGCCTGCAGGGTTCCCGGCTATGCGCCTGTCCGATTTCATCGTGCAACACGTTGATCGAATCGTTGATGAATGGGAGCAGTTCGCGAAATCCATTGCCCCCGCCGCCGACTCCATGACCCGCCTGCAACTGCGCGATCACGCAAAATCGATCCTGCTGGCTGCCGCGCGCGACATGCGCACCGCCCAGACCGCCCATGAACAACTGGCCAAGGCCAAAGGCGAAGGGCCGGAAAAAACCCCCAGCCTGGATAAGGCCGCCGCCAGCCATGGCGAGCTGCGGCACACCGTGGGTTTTGACCTGGTGCAGATGACCTCCGAATTCCGCCACCTGCGCGCCTGCGTGATCCGCCTGTGGGTGGGCAGCCTGGAATCTGCGGACCTGATGTACTTCCAGGACATGATCCGCTTCAACGAGGCCATCGACGAAGCCCTGGCCGAGTCCACCGCAGCCTATGCCGAACAGGTCAACCGCTCGCGGGATATCTTCCTGGCGATTCTCGGCCATGACCTGCGCGCGCCGTTGCAGGCCGTGAGCATGTCCACCGAGATGCTGGCGCGCCGTGTCGCGCTGGACGCCGAGGGCCTGGCCTACGTGGCGCGGATCAAGAGCGGCGCGCGGCACATGGGGGCGATGGTCAGCGACTTGCTGGAGTTTGTGCGCAGCCGGCTGGGCAGCGGCTTGCCGATCGAGCCGGCACCGATGGACCTGGCCAGCGCCGCCAAGGCGGCCATGGATGAAGCCTGCGCCGGGCAGCCCGATTGCTCCCCTTCGCTGAATTTCCACGGTGACGGCCACGGCATCTGGGACCGCGGGCGCATCGAGCAGATGCTGCAGAACCTGATCGGCAATGCGTTGCAGCATGGCAACAACAGCCGCACCGTGACCGTGACCATCACCGGCGGCGCCGAACAGGTGTTGCTGACGGTGCACAACTACGGCGCGCCCATCCCCAAGGACGCCCTGAGCACCCTGTTCGACCCCCTGGTGCGCAGCGCCAGCGAAGAACTCGGCGGCCCCTCCACCAGCCTTGGCCTGGGGTTGTTTATCGTCAAGGAAGTGGTCAGCGCGCACCAGGGCAGCATCGAAGTCAGCTCCAACGAAAGCGACGGCACCACCTTCACCGTCACCCTGCCCCGGGTTTCCCGTGCACAGCCCTGAAACGCGACGGGCCGAAGGCGTTGACGTATTCCTGAAATATCCGCGGCTCCTATCAGGGCCAGCGTCCGAACGCGGCCCGAGCCTCGCGGCAGCGGCTACAGCGCCCGGCCCGACCAGCGGGGTCAATCGAGGACCAGGCGCCCCAGGCGTTGTTTGAGCATGCGATTTTCCGCGCGCAGTTCGCGCACTTCATCCAGCAGGTCCAGGGCCAGAGCCACTCCTTGCCACTCCAGTTCCAGGTCGCGGTGCAGGATGGCGGCGCGCTTGGCCAGGGCCAGCTGGTAATCGTTGAAACGCCAATCCTTGGGCGCCTGGCCCTGAGGTTCGAGGATCCCGTGTTCGACGATTTCGATCACGTAAGCGGCCGACAGGTCGGTCACCTCACAGAATTCTTCCATGTCCAGCTGAACGATCAGGGTACTCATACTCAGCTACTCCATTCTCGAATCAAAAATGTTCCCGTGGGTCGAACGCCGCCTTTTTCGCCAGCTCCTGCCACAACGCCTTGACGTCATCGTCAGCCTGTTTCGGCATGACCGCCTTGAGCTGGACAAACAGCGAACCACGCTCGCCGGCCTTGTTCAGCAAGCCATGGCCCTTGGCGCGCATGCGCTGGCCGTTCTGGCTGCCGGCCGGAACCTTGAGGTTGATCTTGCCGGTCAGGGTCGGCACCGCGACCTCGGCACCCAGCGCCAGCTCCCACGGAGCCAGGGGCAAGGTGATGATCAGATTCTCGCCTTCGACGTCGAATTTCGGGTGCGGGGCGAAGCGAATGGTCAGGTACAGGTCGCCATTGGCGCCACCGCCCACGCCCGGTGCGCCCTGGCCCTTGAGGCGGATACGCTCGCCATCGCTGACCCCGGCCGGGATCTTCACGTTCAGGCTCTTGCTGGTGTTGCTCACATGCTGGCCGGCGGCGTTGTACTGCGGCACCTGGAAGCTGATCTTCTTTGACTCGGCAGAGAGGGTTTCTTCAAGAAAGATCGGCAGTTCCATTTCCACATCCTGTCCACGACGTCCGGCGCTGCGCCGCGATTGTTCACCACCACCAAAACCCGGGCCACGGTTGCCGAAGATCGAACTGAAGAAGTCCGAAAAGTCGCCGCTATCCTGGCCACCGCCAAAACCGCCACGGCCCTGCCAGCCCGGCGGCCCCTGGAACGGTTGGCCGTGCTGGCCGTATTTGCGCATTTCGTCGTATTCGGCGCGTTTGTCGGCACTTTTCAGCGCCTCATAGGCTTCCGAAGCGTCCTTGAACTTTGCCTCGGCGTCCTTTTCCTTGCTGACGTCAGGGTGGTACTTGCGCGCCAGCTTGCGATAGGCCGCCTTGATCGCCTTATCGTCCGCCGTCGGTTCCACACCGAGAATCTTGTAATAGTCTTTGAAGTCCATCGAGGGAATCACCATCCGTTATCAATATCGCGCGGCACACAGTGCAGCATGCTCTCATTGGCAGCATAAGGATTGATCAATCTCAACCCGTTGACTGGTGCGGCGCATCAAAAGTTTATCGGCAATCGCCGGCGGTTCTTGCGAGCGCCCGGTGATTGCCCGGCTCATGCCTGCAAGTTTGGGGTGAAGAATAGTCTTTCAAGGCAGGAAAAGGTTTCGATTTAGCGGATAGTCGGCCTTCGAATCTGCCAGCGACTGGCATACACTGCGCGGCCGTTTTTTAACCGGAACTTGAAAGACATGAAAAACGCATCTCCGGCCCGTGCCTGCGGTATCGACTTTGGCACGTCCAACTCCACTGTCGGCTGGCTGCGCCCCGGCATGGAAACGCTGATCGCGCTGGAGGATGACAAGATCACCCTGCCCTCGGTGGTGTTCTTCAATATCGAAGAACGTCGCCCGGTGTACGGTCGCCTGGCGTTGCACGAGTACCTGGAAGGCTATGAAGGCCGCCTGATGCGCTCGCTGAAAAGCCTGCTGGGCTCCAAGCTGATCAAGCACGACACCAGCGTGCTGGGCACGGCGATGCCCTTCAAGGACCTGCTGGGCCTGTTTATCGGCCAACTCAAGGCCCGCGCGGAAACCGCCGCCGGTCGGGAGTTCGAGGAAGTGGTCCTGGGCCGCCCGGTGTTCTTCGTCGACGACGATGCCGCCGCCGACCAGGAAGCCGAAAACACCCTGGTGGAAGTGGCGCGCAAGCTGGGCTTCAAGGAAGTGTCCTTCCAGTACGAGCCCATCGCCGCAGCCTTCGACTACGAGTCGACCATCGAACGCGAAGAACTGGTGCTGATCGTCGACATCGGCGGTGGTACGTCCGACTTCTCCCTGGTCCGCCTGGCCCCCGAGCGCCGCGACCTGGACAACCGCCACGACGACATCCTGGCCACCGGTGGCGTGCACATCGGCGGTACCGATTTCGACAAGCAATTGAGCCTGCAAGGCCTGATGCCGCTGTTCGGCTACGGCAGCCGGATGAAAAGCGGCGCCTACATGCCCACCAGTCACCACATGAACCTGGCGACCTGGCACACCATCAACTCGGTGTACTCGCAAAAATCCCAGCTGGCCCTGGGCAGCATGCGCTACGACATCGAAGACACCGGCGGCATCGACCGCCTGTTCAAGCTGATCGAGCAGCGTGCCGGCCACTGGCTGGCAATGGAAGTCGAGGAAACCAAGATCCAGCTGACCCACACCGACAGCCGCCACGTGCCCCTGGACCGTATCGAACCGGGGTTGAGCGTGGAGCTGAGCCGGGTGCTGTTCGAGTCGGCCATCGACAACCTGCTGGAGCGCATCCGCAACAGCGTGACCCAGTTGCTGGACGATGCCAGCGTCGATGTGGCCCAGGTCGATACGGTGTTCTTCACCGGCGGTTCCAGCGGCATCCCGGCCCTGCGCCAGAGCATCTCGGCCATGCTGCCCAATGCCCGCCACGTCGAAGGCAACATTTTCGGCAGCATCGGCAGCGGTCTGGCGATTGAAGCCAGGAAACGCTACGGCTAGAAGCCCGCTGCTCGATCGTCGCGCCCCAGGGCTGGGGAAAATTTTCGCAAGGAACCGAAACGATGAACCTGTACAAACTGTTGCCCCTGCTGGCCGCCCTGCTGCTGACCGGCTGCAAGGAAGACTTCATGTCCCTGCACTTCGAGCAGCCGGTGGGGTATCAGGGCCAGCAGGTCAATGGCACTGTCAGCGCCTTGCTGGTGGAAGCGATTCGCGCCCGCGGCATCGATCCTGAGAAGGTCGAGCTGGCGCTGGATGAGCAAGACAGCCGGGTGGTGCATCTGTCCCTCAAGGACACGCTGAGCCTCGAGCAGCGCGAGGCATTGCGCGCATTGTTCGATGACATTCTTAGCGCGCGAACGGCCAGCAGCATGGCCATCGACATGACACTCGAACCGCAGCCGGGGGTCGCGCCTCCGCAGCCGACCACCCTGACCCTGTCCATCAACTCCGAGGTCAGGCTTTCGGCGCGCTACCTGCTGCTCGACCGGGCGCTGGGTTATTACAACAAGAGTGGGGTTCCGGTCGAAATCGTCTGCAACATCCAGGGCCAACTGGACGGCGACCTGCCCTTCAACGCGGTGAGCGTGCAACAAGTTCCCGGGCAATCGCCGGAGCATGTGCGCATCAACTACCGCAGCCAGGGTTATAGAAAAAAGACCGTGACAGGCCAAATGATCGTCAAGGACGCCCAACTGCGCGAAAGCATGCGCAAAGGCGAGATTCGCCTGTGGGGCGAAGACATGGTTCAGGACGATCTGCTGCGGACCAAGCTGCAGCTGTCGATTGAAGTCGCCAACCTGGGTGAGCAGCTGCTAACCGCCGACTTCAGCCCCGATAACCGTAACGACGATTGGAACGCTCAATGCGCCGAGAAGATCAAGCAACTGGGCCGGCCGTTCTCGTTCCACATCGGCTCAGGTCTTGATCGTCTCCAGTCGGTCACCTATGAGGGCGACCAGCGCAAGTGAAGCCAACGGCGGCCTAGACCAGCCCCGCCAGCTTCAACTCGCTTTTCAGGTAGGCGTAGTAAATCGGCCCTGCCACCACCCCCGGCAGGCCGAACGCGGCCTCGAACACCAGCATCGCCAGGAGCAACTCCCAGGACTTGGCACTGATCTGCCCGCCGACGATCCGCGCGTTGAGGAAGTATTCCAGCTTGTGGATAAAGATCAGGTAGCCCAGCGCCGCCACCGCCACCCAGATCGACAGTGACAGCCCGACGATGGTGATCAGGGTGTTGGAGATCAGGTTGCCGATTACCGGCAGCAGGCCCAGGAGGAAGGTCAGCACGATCAGGGTCTTGGTCAGCGGCAGCTTGACCCCGAACATCGGCAGCACCACCGCGAGGAAGATCCCGGTGAAGAAGGTGTTGAGCAGGGAAATCTTGATCTGGGCAAACACGATGTTGCGAAACGCCTGGACCAGCAGGTGCAGACGATCGAACAGGGCAGCAGCCAATGGCTTGCGCTTGGTCAGGTCGGGCACCCGCTGCAAGGCGATGATCGCCCCCAGCACCATCCCGATCAGCAAGGTCACGAACATATGGGCCGCGTCCTTGCCCACCAGTTGCAACTCACTCAAATGCTTGCTGGCCCAGGCGCCAATGGCGGCCTGGAATTCTGCGGCGCTGGCCGGCAGGTAGGAGTCGAGAAACGGCGGCAGCTGGCCACGCGCCTTGTCGACCACGGTCATGAATTTATCCAGGGAAGCGCCGGGGTTTTCCGCCTCGTGCAGCAGAAAACTGATGGCCCCGGCAAACAGCAGCGTCAGCAGGCTGACCACCAGGGTGCCAAGCAACGCCACTGCCAGCCAACGCGCGCGTCGTCCTTCGATCAGCCGTTGTAGCTGCGGGGTGAGCATATTGACCAGTTCGAAAACCAGCAGCCCGGCAAGCAGGCTTGGCAATAGTCGCAGCGGCAGAACCAGGAGCAACCCGCCGAAAATGATGACCCAACTGAACAACAACAGATGACGCTGAGAAAACGTTGGCATATAGCCTCAAAACGAACGGCTTGAAAAGATTGGCAGTCTGCCAGCGTTCTCCGGGCACGAATAGGGGCAGGCGCCGTAAGGAAAGCGGCTCAATTATTTACAAGCGTGTCGCGGCGGTCGTTGGTTCGACCCTAGGGTGCCATCAGGGCACTGGCGCGACCGAGTCAGGGAGCGGCACGTCGTAACCGCAGTAGTGCAGAAAGGTCAGGTTCAGGCGCTTGTCGGGGTAGTCATCGCCCCAGCGCAGGTTCTGGTCCAGACGAGACTTGACGTGGCTACAGAAGGCTTGAAGATCCGCCTGCGCCTTGGCCAGCACCGGTGCAGGCAATCGATTGATTTTCAGGCTCTTGAAGAACGGTTCGATAAAAACCTGATCCAGGTCGTAGCCCTGGGTTCCCAAGGGCAGGCGCTGGCCCGCATGCACGTAGAAAGGCTGCTTCAAGCCGCTCTCCTGCTCCCAGCACCAATACTTGACCTCATCCTCGAAAATGCCAACCGCCTTCCCTTCCCAGCGCTCGTAGGTCCGCAGGCATTGAAACCCCTGGTGTGTCACCCAGTCGAAACTGCTGGGCTTGACCCCGTGATAGGAAGGCAACGCCTGCCTGGCGATCAAATCGTCCTTGAACGCCTGCTTCGGATAGAGCAGCCCGTCCGCCCTGCCACTGAGAAAGCTGTTGACCCGCATATAGAGCCCGGACGCCGTCACCTGGACATCGCCATAGGAAAAGGTGCCGGACGTCCCTACGGAAAGAGCATCGAGGCCCTTTTCATAATAAAACCCACTGGTGATCGTCCCGCAGGGCGCATGGCGAAAAGGCCCCGGCAAGTCGAAGGAATAACGCTGCATCAGCGTGACCCGCTTGGCGCCTTCGGTGCACAGCATGCGGTTGTCGAAGCGAGCATTCTCGTAGACCAGGGGCGGGCTGCCGCACCCGCTGCCCAGGACCAGCAACCCGCCCGCCACGACTGTTCTGAGAATCTTCATAGCTTGTTGGTCTTGTTGGCCGGGTCGGGCAGGCGCGTGTGGGTGCCGTTGGCGTCGATCACCGTCGGCGTGATGTAGCGCGAGTTACCTTTGAACTGCTCTTGCAGGGCGTTGGGTTGGTCACCGCACATGGCTTTGGACACGCACAAGTAGTTGGAGTGAGGGCTGGCCGCCCCCAGCAACGACGTGCTGGTGGTCAGGGAGCCAAAGAAGCGCGCCACCGGGTCGGATGAGTGGAGGAAGTTGGCGCCCAACAAGTCAGACACGGTATCGGTGACGGGCAACATGCCGAAGAAGTTTTTCGACCCGGGACGGTTCACCTGGAAGTACGCGCCGTCCTCGATGTTGAACCCGGCCTCCTTGGCCGCCTGGAAGAAACTCGTCGAGCCCACGGGCGCACCGGACAATTGAATGCTGCCCGCCTTGCCATTGAGGTTGAAGTCCACACCCGAAATCCCGCGGTAGGTCAGGAGCCCGCCCTGGCTGTGGCCGGCGATGTCCAGTTTGTAATTGTCATCGACGCCGGCCTGATAGAAGTCATTGAGTTGTCGCGCGTTGCCGGAGCGTATTACGCCCCCCAACGCCACATCCCACAACGACTCGAGCAGGTCGCCCAATAAGCCGTGCTCAGGGTTGTAGGCCAGCATGAAGCTGTCGGCCCCGGTCTGCATGGAGCCATTGACCAGCGCCGCGGACAGCGAGTTCTGGATGCCGTTGGTAAAAATCGCACCGTCGCCATCGGGCCGAGTGATTTCCAGCAGGTTCTGCACTTTCGAGAGCACCGGCTTGCCACCTTCATCCACTTTGATGGTCTTGCCGTCCGCCTCGTATTCGAAGCCGGGCTTGGCGCGATAAAAACTCACGTCACCGGTCAGCAAGGTCGGCACCTGGGCGATCAGGCCGCCTTTGCTTTCAACACCCGGCATGGCCCCGAGGGTATAGGTGGACGCCTTGTCCATCACGGTTTCCAGCAACCCCGGAATCCAGGCCAGTGGCCACAGCGACGGACTCTCCTCCAGGGCCGCTCCCGCCGCACCGCTCAGGGCTGCGTATTGACTGAAAATCGCCCCCGCATTCTTGCCATAGTCCTTCATCCCCTGGCGCCAGTTGTTCACGGTATCCACCGGATGCGCCACGCCCTCCAGGGAGGACTGGCTGACATACAGGTCGGTGCGTTTTTCCTTGTCCTTGGTGATCTCGAAGGCCTTGGTCAGGTCGCGGTTCAGGCCTGTCGTGGAGTCCACGCCGGTCTTGGCGTCGTTGCGCACGATGATGCTGCCGGCGCCCACGGTGGCGCGAACTTCCTGCTCCTTCTCCTTGCGGTAGTCGTAACCGCTGACGCTCCAGCCGGAGGCGCCAGTCTTGCCTTTGCCGGCCAGGCTCTTGTCAGTGGTAAAGGCCACTTCCTTTCCGGTCATCTGATCGGCGCCTTCACCACCGCCTCCCCAGCCGAAGGTGCCACCCACGTTGACGTAGTAGCTGTGCTCCTTGTCCTGGCCGGAGATATCGCGGAAGCCCAGGGTGTTGGTGTCAAGCTTCAGTTGGCCGTTGTCGGCGGCGATCACTGCACCGTCGATCTGGGTATGGTTTTCGGTGCGGATATCCACGCCGTTCTTGCCGGTAATGCTGGTCTGCTCCTGCACCCAATCGGTCTTGCCGGTGGTCTTGCCCACCCCCAGCGAACCGCTGACACTGCCACCGCCGCCCAGGCCGATGCTCACCGTCACACTGGCATCCAGTTGCTTGCCGCTGACCTTGCCGGTGTCGGGCACCGAGGACACGGTCAGGTCGCCGCCGACCCGGCCGATGACTTCGTTGCCACGCAAGGTCGCACCGGAAATAGTGCTGTCCTTGCCACTGGTGAAGCGCAACTGGTCGCCGGCAACGAGGTTGGCGTTCTGCTGCCGTTCGTTCTCGCGATCCAGCTTGCCCTTGCCCATGTCGACACTGGCATAGACCGAAATGAAGTCCTTGCCGCCCACTGCCAGGCCGACTTCACCGCCGCCGCTGCTGCGATCGGACTCGCTGCTGGAGTCATTCTGCGCCGCGCGAATGGTCAGGTCCTTGCCGGCACTGAGGTCGATATCGCGCCCGGCATGAACCTGGGTCCCGATCAGCGTCAGGTTGTCACGGGCTTCAAGGCTGACGTCACGCCCGGCCAGGAACACCGAAGGCGTGCTGGTGCCATCGCTGAGTTGCTCAGTGGCCGAGCCGACACTGCCACCGATCCCGGCCCGGGCACTGCCGCCGCCGCTCTGGCCGTTGATGCCGCCCTGGCTGCGGGTGGTCTTGCTCTCTTCGGAAACCATGCCACGCGCCACATCCACGGTGATGTTGCGCCCGGCCAGGGTGATATCGCGCCCGGCGTCGAACTGGCTGCCACGGACAGTGATGTCATTGCCGGCCACGGCACTGATGTCTCGACCCGCGCCCACGTTCGACGGGCTGTTGCTCCGGACTTCCTGGCGCGAACTGGTGGCCTGGCTGGCCGAGCCGAAGTGGGTGGCGTTGGTCGGCCCGGAGGTGAACTGGTTGATCGAGTCCACGGTGCTCAGCACGCTCGAGGCCTTGCTGACATTGTCCTCACCCTTGCCGGTGCCTGCGATAGCATCCTTGGTGTTGCCGTAGTTGTGGCTGACATTGACTGTCAGGCCATTGCGGTCGCGGCTTTTGCTGTTTTCCTGAATCGAGGTTTCCTTGCCGGCATCAATGTTGATGTCGCGCCCGGCCTGCAGGTTGACGTCGCGATTGGCGTCGATCCGCGAACCTTCCACGGTCAGGTCGCGACCGGTCTTGATGTTGACGTCCTGCCCGGCCAGCAACTGGCTCTCGGCGACCGTCTGCTGGGCATTGCGCGATTTCTCCTTGAGGGCCTCGCGTCCCAGGAAGGCGGTGACGCCGTTACGGTCGCTCTCCAGGGACAAGCCTGTGTGCTTCTCGCTTTTCCAATTGCTCTGGTCCTGGCTGTTGCTGCCGGCCAGCACATTGACGTCGCGCCCGGCACCGACGTTGAGGTCGCGCACCGCCGTGGCGGTACTGCCGATCATGTTCACATCGCGGGCCGCTTGCAGCGTGGTATCACGCCCGGCACTGACCACACTGCCGACGCTCTGGGTCTGCAGGTTTTCCTGCCCCGACTTCTTGGACGAGGCGATGGAGATAAAACTGCCGGAACTGGAGAAACCGACCTTGCTCCGGTACTTCTCGCTTTGGCGGGTGGACTCGTTCGCCGCATCGATCAGGTTGATGTCGCCGTTCTTGTCGATCAGCCCCGCACGCAACTCTGCATCACGCTTGGCCTCGACGGTGCTGGCCGACAGGTTGACGTTGGTGCCGGCGATGATCACGGCATCATTGCCGGCGCTCAGCTCGCTGCCCACCTGGGTGGTGGTGCTGGAGCTGCGGCTGTTGCCACTTTTATTGAGGCCGAAGCTGCCTTTTTTCTTCTGGCTGTAGGCGCTGTCCTGCTGCTCTTGCGCCGAGACCAGGCTGACGTCGCCAGCGGCGCCGAGCAACAGGTCATTGGCGGCTTTCAACTGGCTGCCGACCACGGTGACATCGCGCCCGCCATTGAGGCTGATGCGGCCGTCCTTGTCCTGGCTGACGTTGACCATCAGGTCATGCCCGGCGCTGATTTCAGAAGCGACGTTGGTGGTGGCTGAATCTGCGCTGCGGGTGGTCTTGCTGCTGCCCCAGGAGCCTTTTTTCTTCTGCGAGAAGGTCGACGCCTCGGCGTCCTGGGCCGAAGCGATGACCATATCGCGCTCGGCATTGAGCGTCAGGTCCTTGCCCGCCGCGACCTTGCTCGCCACCACGGCCAGATCACGCCCGGCATTGAGTTCGAGATTGCCCTGGGTGGTCACGCTGGAACCCAGGTTCTGCAGCGTGTCCTTGGTGACCAGGCCACGGCTGATGGCGCTCTGGGTAAAGGTATGGTCCTGCACCGCAAGCAGATCGATATCCCGGCCGGCCGTGAGTTTGGCATCGCCGGCGCTGCTGATCTGGCCGGCGTTGGTCAGGTCGCGTCCGGCGCTGAGGTCCAGTTGCTGCCGTGCACTGATCTGGCTGCCCTGATCCAGCACCGTGCGCGAACCCGAGCCATAACCCACGGCAACGGCGGTGCGGTCGTTGATCAGGTCGCCCTTGATCGCGGTGACGCTCACCTGGTTGCCGCGGATTTCACCGCCCAGGGCATTACGCACGCTGTCCTGGGCCATCAGGCTGACCCGCTGGTTGGCCTCCACCAGGCCACCCTGATACAGGTTGCCGCCGGCATTGACGCTCAGGTCATTGCTGGCGCGCAGGGTGCCGACGTTGGTCAGGTCATTGCCTGCCAGCACGGTCATATCCCGCCCTTGCACCAGGCTGCCGCCGCGCAGGTTGCGCGAGTCGGCCTGGGCCAGGTACAGCACCGGCACCAGCACCTGTTCGCCCTGCACCTGACGGGTTTCCATCCACACGATGTCATGGGTCAAGGCGGCCACTTGCTGCGCGTTGAGGGAGACCCCGACGCTCAGTTGCAGCTGGTCCTTGGACGCAATGGCGTTGTCCATCAGGTAGCGATACTGGTCGTAATCGCTGGTCAGGCTGGCCGCCAGGAACCGTTGCCCGGTTTGCGCCAGCACGGCCTCGCGAATCAGCCGGGTCTCATACAGCCCGTCGCCCAGGCGGCGCCAGGTCTGGTCGGTGTTGTAGTTGAGATGGCCGAGCATGTAGTCCGAGCTCATGAAGCGCGACAGATCGGTAAAGGCCGGGTTGGTCTCGATCAGATAACGACCGCTGGGGTTCTGGCTCTTGACGAACATGCCGTACTCGCCCTGGGGCACGTGGTAGCTCGCAAGCGAAGTCGGGTCGACGGCAACGAACGGCGTGCCGCTGAAGTCCACCGGCACGAAGCCGACCTGGGTGCTGCCATCGGCGGCCACGCGCTCGACGCGCTGCACATCCCGGGCTTCCTGATTGCTGGCGGCGGAGCTTTGCGCATTGACCGTGATCACCTGGCCACCGGCCTGGGACAGGTTGTTCTGCAACTGCTGGCCCGTCAGCTGGGCGCGGGTCTGCTCGGTCAGGGTGCCGTTTTCCAGATTGCCGCTGACTTGCAGGTTCAAGCGCTGGCCGGCTTGCAAGGTCGAGGCGTAGCCCGTCTGTGTGCCCGGCAGGAGGGTGCTGTTGGAGGACAAGAGCGGGTACAGCAGAATCACCCCCGGCACCGCCTCTTGCTGATCAGGGGCGACATTCGCGTTGCGGGCGTTCCAGGCCAGGGTTTCTTGCTTGGCATAGCGGTACGCGCTTTTGGGAACACCATGCAGCCAGTAGGTCATGCTCTCGAGCCGCTGGTTCAGGGTCGAGCCACGGTTGTAGAAGTTATTGGCGGTGACAAAGGCATCGCGGTTGGCGGCGATCAGGCTTTGGCTGTTTTCCACAGTGTCGGCATGAAGGATCAGGTCACGATTGGAGACCAGACGCGCCGCTGGCGATTGCTCCAGGACCTTGTCCTGGTAGGTGGTGTTGACGATGTAAGTGGCGGTGTGGTGATCGCCCGAGCAGTCGGTGCAATTGATGTCGATACGGCGACTGACGATGCTTTCGCCGATCTTGAACTTGTCCATGGTGTTTTCCAGCAACCCCACGTCGATGTACATGTCGCCTTCGCTTTCGATGGTGCCGGAACGGTTGCTGAGCAACGCCGCCCGCCCGCCATCCAGGGCAGTGAAGCTGAGGTTGCCGGCGCTGTAGATATCGCCGTAGCTGTTGGCCAGGCCGTTGCCGCGCAGGAGCATGTCGGCGCCGCTGTAGATCAGGGTGTCGGCCGAGGTGGTGATGCCATTGGCCGAGCGCAGCTCCAATTGGCCCAGGGCGCCCAGGGTGCCGCGGTTGTTGATTTGCCCTGCGGACACCGACAGGTTCTGGCTGGCGATCAGGCGCCCCAGGTTGTCCAGGGTGCCGCGCAGGTTCAACTGGGTATCGCCGCCACTGGCGATACGTCCGCCGAGCTGGTTCAAATCGGTGGCGCCGACCGTGAGTTTTTTCTGCGCCGAGAGCAGGCCGCTGTTGTTCAGGTTGCCGCCCAGCTCCAGGGCCAGGTCGCCATCGCTGACCAGCTCGCCCCCGTTGTTCAGGTTCACCGCGCCCAGGCGCAGGCCGCTGGCGCTGGCAATGCGGTCGCCGGCATTGAGGCTCAGATCACCCGAGGTGCTCAAGTCCAGTGCGCCATTGAGCTGCAACAGCCCGGCGCCATTGACCGCGCCGATATCCCAATCGCCGTGGCCGAGACCGGTGACACGGCCCTGGCTGCCTGCGAGCCCGGCCAGGTCCAGCTTGAACAGGCCGCCCCCGGCATGCTCGATGCCCCCCAGGGAGTTGCTCAACAGCCCGGCGTTGAGGGCAAATGCGGCCGTGCCGATGGCCAGCGATCCGCCCTGGTTATTCAGGTTGCCGGTCAGCGCAACCGTGGCCTGCTGCCCCGCCAGCGCTCGCACGCGACCGCCGCTGCTGTTGTCCAGGTTGCCGCCGGTAAGCAGCAGGCCGTCAGCCGATTCGATCAGGCCGCCCTGGTTCAACAGGTCGCCACGGGCCGCCAGTTCCAGTTGCCGGGCGCTGATTTCGCCGCCCCGATTGTCCAGCAGTTGGCCGGACGAACTGAGCAAGCCGTTCGCATACAGCTTGCCGGCCTGGTTGGTCAGGCGGTCGACGGTCAATTTCAGCGCGCCGGATTGGCTGCTGATCAGGCCGGCCTTGCCATCCACGGCACTGTTATCCACAGAGCCTGCGGTCAGCGCGACGCTGGCGCCTTGCAAGGTCCCACCCCGGTTATCCATGGCGCCCTGGGCCAGGGCTACTTCGGCGTGGCTGTCCTTGGCCAGGATCATGCCCCCGCGGTTATCCAGGCTGCCCGTGATCAACTCCAGGCCCGCGCTGCCCGCGAGCAGTTGGCCCTGACGGTTATCCACAGCCCCGCCCTGGATTTCCAGGCGCTTGCCCTTCAAGGTGCCACCCAGGTTGTCGAGCTGACTGAACTGGCTGAGCCGCAACTTCTGCTCGCCGGCATCGATCAGTCCGGCGTTGTTGTTCAAGGCACCATTGAGGCTCAGGGCAACGTCGCCGGCCTGGGCGACCAGTGCGCCCTGGTTGCTGTTGTCCAGGCTGTCGGCATTGATCACCAGGCTATTGCCGAGCATCACGCCCGCGCTGTTGCCCAACTGGCCGCCGTCGATTTGCAAGGCGCCATCGCTCTGGATCCGCCCCTGGCTGTTATTCACCTGACCCGGTGCAGTGCCGTTGGGGGTGAGGGTCAACTTCAAGCCATCGGTTCCGGCCGCGAGCAGCCCCTTGGCCTGGTTGTCCAGGCCACTGGCGGTGACCGTCAGGCGGTCACCCACCAGGCGCCCGCCACGGTTGTCGAGCATCCCGCTGCTGGTCAGCAACAGTTGATTGCCAACCACGACCCCTTGCTGGTTGCCGACGCTGCCGGCTTCGACCCGCACATTGCCCTGTTTGGCTTGCAGATGGCCCAGGGCGTTATTCAGGTGCTGCTTGACGATCAGCGTCAGCGGGCCGTTTTCGGCGCTGAGCACGCCATTGGCGTTGTCGCTGAGCCCATCGAGGTGGGCCGTCAGTTCGTTGCCGAGGACACGCCCCTGATTGTTCGCCAGGTCACCGGCTTGCAGATTCAGTGTGTGCCGGCCTTGCAGCAGGCCGCCGCTGTTATCCACATCCCCGGCCTCGAGCTTGAGCACATCACTGTTGATGGTGCCGCCCTGGTTGGCCAGGTTGCCGCGACTGTCCACAGTCAGTTGCGGCGCCAGCAAAGTGCCGCCACGGTTATCCAGGCTCGCCATCTTGAGGTCGAGCGCGGTAGTGGCCTGGATCTGCCCACCGGCATTGATCAGGTCCTGGTCGAGGGTGATGGCGGTCGCCCCGTTCTCTGCGCTGACCACGCCTTTGTGGCTGTTGTCCAGGCGTTGCGCGGTCAGGGTGATCTGGTCGCCCAGCAAGCTGCCGCCACGGTTCAGGGCTTCGCCGGCTTGCACTTCCAGCAGGCTTTTGGCCTGGAGGTGGCCGCCGTCGTTATCGAGCTGGCCGCTGATCTTGAAAATCGCACTGCCCTGGCTCGCGCCGATCAGGCCTTGCTGGTTGTTGAGGCGATCAACCGTGACCAGTACCTGGTCGGCAATCACTTTGCCCTTCTGGTTGATGAAATCGCCGGTGCGCAGGTTCAGGCCGGCACCGGCGACCTCGATCCGCCCGCCAGTGTTGTCCAGGCTGGCCAGGTTGAGGTCGACCGCCTGGCCGTCACCAAAGCGGATCAGCCCGCCGAGATTGACGATGGCCGGGGTGTCGAGGGTGAGGGTGTGCTGCGCAAGCAGCCGCGCCTGCTCGCCCTGGCTGACCAGGCGCGCGGTGCTCACTTGCACCTTGGCGCCCTGTATCACGCCATTGTTGTTTTCAACGGCCTGCTGCGCCTTTACGTTCAGCGTGCGGCTGGCCAGCACATTGCCCTGGTTGCTCAGGGTCTGGCTGACGAGGGTCACATCGCCCGTGGCATTGCGCGTGTTATCCGGGTTGACCCCCGCCTCGATGATGCCGTTGTTGCGTATCTGGCTGCCGCTGGTGACCTGCACGTTGTCCCGCGCGGCGAGGCTCTTGCTGACGGTCACGGCGCCGCTGCTGTCGATTCGCGCCTCGCTGCCCGCGTAGGCCGGGCCCTTAAGCTCGACGCTCTGGGCCTTGATGGCGATGGCCTGGTTGGCGCCCATGCTGGCGACGGTCACCTTGCCGCTGGCATCGATCTGGATGTCGCCGGTGCTGGCGGCCATTTCGCCGGAGATGTTCACCCCCACGCCCTTTTCCGTGCCCACCAGACGGATCGCCCCGGCGTACATGCCGCCCAGGGCCGAGCTGTCGATGGCCATTTCCGGTTTGGCGCTACCGTCGTCTGCACGTGCGGTGACGCTCAGGTCATCGGCGCCGACATCGTTGCGACCGGTGATGACGTTGAGCTTCTTCGCGTACAGGTCGGCATTGAGTTTGGTACTGCGGGTGATGAGGTCGAACTGGTCGATATTGCTCGCGTTGAGCCCCGCGCCCTCGATGGAAATATCCCCGCCATCGACCTGGAAGTGATCGAGTTTCTGGCCATTGAGCACCGGTTTGCCGGTGGTCAGGGTGGCCCGCGGCGTATTGATGAAACCGCAACCGTTGCAGGTGATGCCATGGGGGTTGGCGACTATGACCCGAGCCGCCTGGCCCGCGACTTCGGTGTAACCCTTGAGGGTACTGCGGTTACTGCCGGTGACTTCGTTGAGGATGACTTGCGCGGCCTGGCCCTTGAGGTTCGCGTTGCCCGGGATGTAGCCGCCAAGCTGGGTGTTCTGCACCGAATTGACGCTGTTGTTGAGGATCAGGCCGTTGCTGCCGACGTTGTAGTCGCTGAATTTGTTGTGAGACAGCCCGCTACCGTTGGTCCCATTGATATTGACCACCGGCACGCCATTGCCTGCCTGGCCGATGGTGGCATTGCCACCCGCCTGGGGATCGAGCGTCAGCCCGGCGGCGACGCTGACAATCGGGTTCAGGAAAATGATGCCCGACAGTGATAGGGCAATGCATTGAGCAAAGGGCTTGCGAACGTCCATGTGGCAATCATCCATTCACTGAAAGTGAGTCAAATCAAAAGAACATGTCGAGGCGGAAATACACCGGATGTTCTCGTTTCTCGATCAGCCCGGGGCGCTCCAGGGATCGAGCAAAACTGACCGAAGCAGCCAGGTACTGGCCGCGGGCGTTGAATTCCAGGGCATTGCCGGTCATGCGCCCCTTGGCGTCCGGGTTGTAGCGACCGCCCTTTATCACGCCAACGTCATAGGCCAGGGCCGCCCCGTACTCATGCACGAAAGGCAGCAGCGGCTGCCAGGTCACGGCGCGCCGCCAGCGCAACTGGTTGCGCCAGTAGCCACCGCTGTCGCCGGACAGGCTCTGGTCTTGAAAGCCCCGTACCGAACTGACCCCGCCCAGGCTGATTCGTTGCGGGCTGAACAACACGTCTTCGCTGCGCTGACCAGTGGCCAGGCTGTCGAAGCTGAAGTTCTCGTCCCACAGGCGAAACGGCTGCAGGTAGCTCAGGGTCAGGGTGTATTTGTTGTAGCGGGCCACGGGCTCGCTGCCGCGCGGGTGGCCACTGCCCTGGGCATCCAGGGCGCCGATGCCCTGCTGCCAGCCGATATCGGCGTTGACGAAGGCGCTGCCGATGCGCCGGCCGTGGTTGAAGCCCAGCTGGGTTTCGGTGATGCGGTTGCTGGACACATCGATAAAGTTGTCATCGATGTAATTGCGCGTGTGCAACTGGCTCAGGCCAAGGCTCATGCCGGTCTTGCTCAGGTTGTCGCGGTGCAGCACACGCTCGGCGCGCAGTTGCTGGCTCTTGCTCACGCCATCGAATTCGAAGGCAAACCCGGCGTCGTCGTTGCGGGTCCGGTAGTAGCTCTGGCTGTAGGAATAACTGAGGGTCCACCAGCCCCAGGGCAGGCTGTAGTAAAGGCTCTGGTTGTCGGAGTGGCGCCAGCGATCACTGACCGCATCCTGATTGGCGCGCAAACTCAGCTGGTCGGCCAGGCCCAGCGGGCTGTCCCAATCGAGACCGACCCCCATCTGCTGCTCGCCGGTGGTTTTATCGCCATCGTTGTTACGGGTCGCCGAGACGCGCCAGGGCTTGAGTCGCTCGCCCTTGAGCCCGACCCGGCTGCCACCGACCGCGTCGCCGGGCGCCAGCTCAAGCTCGGTCTGGCGCGAAGGCAGGCGCGTCAACTGGTCGACCAGTTGCTCCAGTTCCCGCAGGTTCAACACGTCCCCCACCTGCCCCGGAAAGGTCATCGCCAGCTCCCGGGAACTGGCCAGCGCAGAGCTGTCCAGGGACTCGAGGCGGCCTTCGACCACGACGATCTTCAGTTCGCCGGTCGACAGGTCCTGGGCCGGCAGATAGGCACGGGTGGTGACATACCCGCGCTCCAGGTAGTGGTGGGTAATGGCTTTGAGCAGGGTGTTGATCTGGCCGACCGACAGGCACTGGTTGCGATAGGGCGCCAACAAGCGGTCACGGTCGCCGGAGCTCAGGTGTTCGGCACCGTCCAGCACCACGGTCTTGATGGTGAAGCAGCGCTGTTCATCGGCTTTTTCGGTGGGTGCAGGCGGCAGGGTTTTGCCCGGCAGCTGCTGGAGTTCTTCGAGGCGCTTTTGCTGCTCTTGCAGCAACTGCTGCTGGCGATCACGAATCAGGTCGCGATCGCCCGGGGTCTGCACCGGGGCAGCCTGGAGCATGGAAGTGAACAGGGTACAAAACGCTACTACAGGCGTGATGCCAAAACGTGACATTCATTCAATTCCCTTGAAAAACCGACGCAGAAAACAGCAGCGCCTGTCAGGTGCAATCCAGCACCTGCTTTTTGAAGGGAAAAGATATTAAGGCGTTAAATCCGTTACATGACAGAAATACGACGAGCGGCTACAAGGCTTATTGCCACTACTCCGCCGGCGGAAAAGGCCGCTGGGCGCACGCCAAATGAGCTGCTTTGTATCCAGATAGACACAGCGTATTTTCCCCTCACCATTGCGTTCTCATCGCCGGATCTATTGAAAAATCTCCTGCTTCGGCGCCCGTTCTAAGGCGAATGAAACGCCTGCATGCTCGAGCCGGGCATGTCATCGATCAGCACCACCGGAATGCGCTGATTGGGCTGGGTGATGTCATAAACATGTTGCTGGCAGGCCCTGTCGTTATCGACCCTGGCGAACTCCACCAGGTAGACCTTGTGCTTCTCCGGCACAAAGGTGCTGCCCAACGGCCCGCAATGGCTTGAAGTCGGCACGGTGGGAATGAACACCGGCTTGTCTTCCCAGGTGTTCTTCTGCGGGTCGTACACCTTCTGCACCGTGCTCTGATACTCATAACCCGGCGCCGGCTGGCTGCCCGACGTTTCCCAATAGCCCAGCACCTGCAACTTCTGGCCGGGCTGCGCCTGTATTTCCAACTGGGGGAAGTTCTTGCGCACGGCGCTTTCGAAGGTGGCGAACCAGGCCCCCACCTTGCCGCCCAGGGGCTTGGACGCGGTGCCGAGTTTTTCGGGACGCGGGTCCGGATCGTTTTCACGCCGGACCGAAAACTCCACCGTGCTGACGCTGGCCGACTGCATGATCACTTTTGCGTGCTGCTCATCCACCGCCACCTTTTTCTGCTCCAGCATGACGCCGTCGCTCCAGAGGGTCGGGGCGGAACTGCGGGCGTGAAAATCACACCCCAGCAGTGACAGGGGCACCATCATCCATACGATTTTCTTCACCGCGTATTCCTGGGTAGAGCAATGAGCGAGCAGGACCCGCAAGCCTCATCGCAGACAATGACAAAGCGCCACTACGGCGCCGAATCATAACCAAAGGGATAGGTGGGGATGCAGGGATTTCGCGAAGGGATTTGAACCTCGACCAAGGCCTCCGACTGCGGCAACAGCAGAGGCCTGATCCGCGGGGATTTACTTGTTCTTGAGGCAGGTGCTCATGAAGGTTTTGCGCTCATCACCCTTGAGGGCCTTGGTGGTGGCGTCGGCGTTGCAGGTTTTCATCTTGTCTTGCTGAGTGGGCTTGGCGGCTTTCAGGCAGGTGCTCATGAAGGCCTTGCGCTCATCACCCTTGAGGGCCTTGGTGGTGGCGTCGGCATTGCAGGACTTCATCTTGTCCTGCTGGGCCTGTTGGGCAGCCGTCGCGGCAAACCCCTGGGAACACAGCAACAGGCCCACCATCAACAACGGAATACGCAGCATCTTCATGGAGTTTTCTCCTGGTTACCGCGCCGATCGGCACGGCCTCCAGCGCAGTGTAGACAAACCCGGTTACACCTTCACCTGTTCTGCAAACTGGTCCGGCGGTATTGCTCCGGGGTGCAGCCGGCCTGGCGCTGGAACATCGCGATAAAGGCCGAAGCGCTGCTGTAGCCCATGTCGAATGCCACTTCCTGGACGCTGCGGGCACTGTCCAGGGCCTCGATCGACGCCAAAAAGCGCAGGCGCTGGCGCCACTCGCCAAAACTCATCCCCAGCTCCCGGACACACTGCCGGGCCAGGGTGCGTTCGCTGACATGGATCTGCCCGGCCCAGTCGGCCAGCGGGCGATTGTCCCCCGGCGCGGCCTGCAAGGCTTCCAGCACCCCCAGCAAGGCCGGGCTGCTGGCGTAGGGCAGGTAGCAGTCATGCACCGGCGCCTGCTGCAGTTGATCCAGCACCACCTCGGCCAGGCGCTGATCCGCCGCCCCGTCGGGTATCTGCACGTCGCGCACGGCGAAGTCCTTGAGGATGGCCTTGAGAATATCGCTGATGGCCAGGGTACAGCCCTGCTGCGGCAGCGCCTCGCACAACTCGGGCACCAGGCACACGGCACGGTAGGTGATCGGCTGCGGGCTGTAGAAGCTGTGCTCGGTGTGGGGCGGCACCCAGATGGCGAACTGCGGCGGCGACATGAAGCGGCTGCCGGCGATCTCCATGTGCAGCACGCCATGGGCCGAGTACTCCAGGCACCCCCAGGGATGCCGGTGCTCCAGGGCATGGCTGTGGGCATGAAAGTGGGCATGGCGAAAGTACAGCGGGGCCGGCAGGCCGCTGAAAGGCAGCAGCTCGATGTGTTTTTTGCTCATGCTGTCCGGATTCAAGGGCGGGTTGTCTGTTTCGAAGTATAAGCATTTATCCAGACAGACGGATAATCCCTCCTCATCAACGTTATGGCTGTTCTCATGCAATACGCTTATCCCTTGCTGGCGATCCTGATCTGGGCCGGCAACACCGTGGTCACCAAACTGGCGGCCGACGCCATCTTCCCGGCGGAGATCGGTTTTTACCGCTGGCTGCTGGCCGGGCTGCTGTTCACGCCCTTCATGCTCAAGCCGGTGAAGCAGCACTGGTCGCTGATCCGCCCGAACCTGGGGCGGATTTTCATCCTCGGCGTGCTGGGCATGGCGGTTTACCAGAGCCTGGCTTACTTCGCCGCGAGCCGCACGTCGGCCACCAATATGGGGATCATTCTGTCGCTGATGCCGCTGATGTCGCTGGCCATGGCCATTATCAGCCTCGGCCAGCGCCTGACCGCCGGCGCGCTGGTCGGTGCCTTGCTGTCATTTGCCGGGGTGCTGGTGGTGGTGTCCGCCGGCAGCCTGGAGACCCTGCTGCAACACGGGGTGAACCTGGGTGACGCGATGATGCTGATCGCCACCCTGGCCTACGCGATCTACAGCACCCTGCTGAAAAAATGGCAGCTGCGCATCCCGCCCCTGGTGCTGCTGTACCTGCAGGTGCTGGTGGCGGTGCTGGTGCTGCTGCCGTTGTTTCTGCTGTCCGAGAAAGTCGGCCCGACCCTGCGCAACATTCCCCTGGTGCTTTATGCCTGCCTGCTGGCCTCGATGCTGGCGCCCCTGGCCTGGATGCAGGCCGTATTGCGTCTGGGGCCGAGCCGCACCACGCAGTTTTTCAACCTGCTGCCGCTGGTCACCGCGCTGATCGCGGCCGTGGTGCTGCACGAACAATTGGCCCTGTACCACCTGGTGGGCGGGGTACTGACCCTGGGTGGGGTGATTGTCTGCGAGCGCTGGACCACGGTCATCGGCCGTTCACCACAACCGGCCTGAGCGGCTGCAGCCCCCCAGGCACAGACTAGACGCCCGCGGCCTTGAGACGCCGGGCATGTTCGACAAACAGGCGCACCGGCTCGGCGCCCTTGCCCACCAGCCCCAGGGACTGGTTGACGATGTCGAAATGATCCAGCGGGTATTCGTCGCCGATCACCGTGCCCAGGTGCGAGCTGTAGCGCCCGACCATGCCATCGCAGTGCCCGGCTTCACGCACGAAGGTCCTGGCGAACAGCCGGCAACTGCGGTTGGTGCCGTCCAGCAGGTTGCGCCCGCGGTCGGTCTTGCCGGGCTGCAAGGTCCCGGACCAGGAGTAATAACGCACGCCGCCGACCTCTTCCGCCCCCTGGCCGCCCCAGGTATCAGGCAAGCCCTGGGGGTACTGGCGGTTGAACAGGGCCACGCCCTCGCGGGTCAACGATTGGTGCGCAGCCGACACATCCACCGGCAGCCGTGGCCCGCGATAGCCGGTCTCCAGCAGGCTCATCAGCGCTGAAATCAGGCGCAGGGCCACACTCAGCAGACGCCCCTTGGTGGTGGTCGCCGGGTAGTGTTGCTCCAGGTAATCAGCCAGCTCCGAACCGTGGTTGGGCCCGGCCACCGAGGTCACCGACGCCACCCAGTCGGGGCGCTTGGCCGCGGCATAACGCGCGGTCAACGAGCCTTGGCTGTGGCCGATCAGGTTGACCCGGGCCGCTCCGGTTTCCTGACGGATGGCTTCGATCTGCGCCAGCAACTGCTCGCCGCGCACCTCGCTGGAGTTGAGCGGCGAAACCTGCACCGCAATCACGGTCGCGCCCCCCCGGCGCAAGGTGGCAACGATTCCGTACCAATAGGGGTACAACAGCAGGCGGACAAACCCCAGCATGCCGGGCACCAGGACCAGGGGGTAACGCGTGGCGAGCTCTTGGGACATGCGGCGACTTCCTTGTGCGAAGGCTGCGGGGCTGGCTGAAAGCTAAACCATAACCAGGGACATCGTCAGCCCCCATGACGCTTTGGCGACACGCTGATGACAGCCCTGTCGCCCGCCCGGCCGCGTAAGCCTGCCCCCCGCCACCATCAGCCCCACCAGCCGCAGCAACGTCCAGGCCAACACTGCCCTCTCAGAAGGTTTGCGCCAGGGCCAGCAAGCGCTGCTGCGCCTCTGCGCAGGAACGCTGGAAACCCTCGCCCTGCGACTCCTCACCCTCCGCGGCCACCACCGTGACGTTCTCGATACCGATAAAACCCAGGGCCGTACGCAACCAGCGATCCGCATGGTTCATCGCTTCATGCTCGCCTCCCGGACCAAAGCCGCCCCCGCCACGACTGGTGACGATCAACACCTTCTTGCCCTGTACCAACGGCTGGTACTGAGCCACGCCGTTGTCATGCAGGGTGTTGAACGTCAGCCCCAGGCGCACGATGTGATCGACCCAGGTCTTGATCCCGCTGGGCACGCTGAAGTTGTACATCGGCGCCGCGATCACCAGGCGCTGGTGGCCGAGTAGCTCCGCCACCAGCTCATCGCTCAACGCCAGGTCAGCCTGCATCGACAGCGGCCGCGCCTCGGGCTGTGGATAAAACGCCGCGGCGATAAAGGCCTCGCTGACGTGGGGCAAATACCCGCGTCCGACCTCGCGCCGGGTGAGATGCCCCTGGGGGTTGGCCGCTTGCCAGGCCTGGAGGAACACCTCGGCCAAGCGCCGGGTATGGGAGCGCTCGCCCCGTGGGCTTCCGTGAACCGCAAGAACTGTATTCATCTCATGTGCCTTATGCAGGTTGCTGATTGCGGCCTTGAAACCAGGGCCTTTCCGCGCTAAATCTATTAGCCAAAACCTGCTTCAACAAATGAGCAGAAATCCCTTCAGATGAATTTTATTCAACCATGGAGCCTCGGATGTTTGCTCACCTGCCTCTCACCGCCCTGCGCACTTTCGAGTCCGCCGCGCGCCTGCTGAGTTTCAAGGCCGCCGCCGAAGACCTGTCGGTGACGCCCACTGCGGTGTCACACCAGATCCGTAGCCTGGAACACTGGCTGGGGGTGGCGCTGTTCGAACGGCTGCCGCGCCAGGTGCGCCTGACCGAGCCCGGCCAGCGCTTGTTCCACAGCCTGCATAGCGCCCTGCTGGAGGTGACCCAGAGCGTCGACACCCTGCGCCCAAAACCCAGCAACAGCCAACTGACGGTCTCCACCACTGCGGCCTTTGCCGCCTTGTGGCTGGTGCCACGGCTGGGGCGTTTCTATGCCCGGTATCCCAACATCAGCGTGCGCCTGGATAGCCAATCCGAGGTGGTCGACCTGCAACAGGATGCGAGCATCGATGTGGCGATCCGCTACAGCCAGGAGGGCTACCTGAACCTGCACGGCCTGTGCCTGTTCGACGAGCGTTTCGCGGTCTATGGCGCGCCGCAGCAAGTGGCCCAGGCCCACCAGCAGCAACCGACCCTGATCAGCGTGCACTGGCGCAACTCCCGGCTCTATGCCGACGGCTGGCAGGCCTGGTGCGCCCTGGCCGGGGAACGCTGGTTCGAGCACCAGCCGCTGATCCGCTCCTACGACGAGGAACAGTACGCCCTGCAAGCGGCGATTGCCGGTCAGG
Source organism: Pseudomonas sp. CF161 (assembly GCF_000416215.1). NCBI lineage: Bacteria > Pseudomonadati > Pseudomonadota > Gammaproteobacteria > Pseudomonadales > Pseudomonadaceae > Pseudomonas > Pseudomonas sp. CF161. The sequence continues at coordinate 7,637 of NZ_ATLP01000096.1, read as the reverse complement.
GCCTGGTCCTGGCCAGCAACATCCTGGTGTCGCAGAGCGTGGCCGGCGGCCTGCTGCAACCGTACCGGCCCGAGGTCCAGGTGGACGGTGCCGGCTACAGCGCGCTCTGTGTGCCGGGGCGCGAGCGCCATCCGCCGGTGCGCGCCTTTCTCCAATGGCTGCAGCAGGAATCGCTGCTGGCCGGGCATCCTCCACTGGCGCGCAGTTGACCGCCGGACACATCCGATAAAACTTTTTGCAGCTCCCGCGACTCACACCCAAGGTAGCGATCAGGCCGACAGAGCCTGGCGTCAATCGGATTAGCCTCCAGGAGATCGAGATGAGCGACATGCATTTATCTGATGTAAACACCCTTCGCGAACGCGCACGCCAGCATGTGGAAAACGGCGCCGTGACCGAAGGCTACAGCGCCGACCGGGAAGAAATCCTGCGCCTGCTCAACGAGTCGCTGGCCACTGAACTGGTCTGTGTCCTGCGCTACAAACGGCACTACTTCATGGCCAACGGGATCAAGGCCAGTGTCGCCGCCGACGAATTTCTCGAGCACGCGAACCAGGAAGCCGAGCACGCCGACAAGCTAGCCGAACGCATCGTGCAACTGGGTGGCGAACCGGAGTTCAACCCCGACCTGCTGTCCAAGAATTCCCATGCCCAGTACGTAGCGGGCAACACCTTGAAAGAGATGGTCTACGAAGACCTGGTGGCAGAGCGGATCGCCGTCGACAGCTACCGCGAGATCATCCAGTACATCGGTGACAAGGACCCGACCACGCGTCGTATCTTTGAAGACATCCTGGCCCAGGAAGAAGAACACGCCGACGACATGGCGGATATCCTGGCCGACCTGTAAGCCCTTTCCCCGTCATAACGCAGCCAGCTCCCGCCCGGAGCTGGCTGTTTTCGTTTGGGCGGGTTATCGGGTTGGTTTGACCGTGACCGGCGCCTTGCCCGAGCGCATCTGCTCCAGCAGCGGCGCGCACTGGTTCGGCTCACCCCCGCTCGGCGCCACCAGCGCCAACAGGCCCGCCGCCGGCCCGGCAATCACCCCCAGGGCGACCATGCCGGCACCGCGCAGCATCAGCGGCACGGCCTTGACCCCGGCGCTCGGCTTGATGAACGGGCCCTGCACATACAGCGGCGAGCGCAGGGAGAACAGACGCAGGCCCTTGGATTCCGGGGTGATGGTCAGGTCGAGCTGCTCGCGGGTCATGTTTGCCGTGCCATCGATGTAAATGATGGCGTTCTCGGTGTCGAAGACGAACAGCCGCGAGGTGGCCAGCCCGCTCTTGATCCCGAAGTCGGCGGCGGCGCAATTGATCTTCACTTCCTTGTCGCCGAACATTTTCCCCACCACATAGTTGCCGACGTTGAGCCCGGCGATTTCCATCAGGCTGCGGCTGATGGCGCCATCGTTGATCAGCATCTTCAGGTCACCGTTGGCGGTCCCCAGCAAGGCGGCCACCGAATTGCCGGTGCCGGAGATATCGGCATCGCCATTGAGCTCGCCGAAACTGGTTTTCATCGGTTCAAAGGTCGGGAACAACTGCTTGAGCTTGAAGTTGCGCGCGGTCAGCTTGGCCTGGCCCTGCAAGGGCGTGGCCTGGCCATTGAGGCGGATCTGCGCATCGAGCTTGCCGCCGGCCACGCCAAAACGCAGCGGCTCGAGGCTCAGGTGCCCGTCATTGAGCACCAGGTGGGTATAGAGGTCGGTGAACGGCAGGTCGGCGCTGTGGACGATGCGCTTGCCGGTGAATTCGACATCGGCGTCCATATCGCGCCAGCGTTCGGTGCGGAACTCCTCCACCGGCAGCACTTTGTTCGCCGGCTGTTTGCTTTCGCCGCCCCGGGCCTTCTGCTTGGCATTGGAGTCGGCACCGATCAGCGGCGCCAGGTCGGCGAACAGCAGCTGGTTGGACACCAGCGCCCCGGTGAGCTTGGGCCGTGGCTGGCTGGCGACATAGGCCAGGTTGCCGTGGATGTCGCTGTCGCCGATCTTGCCGTTGAAGTCTTGGTACTGGAAGCTCGCGCCGGCCGGGTCATGCAGCTTGGCAATCAGGTGACCGTCGGTGGCATAGGGCGGCGAATCTGGCAGCGTGACGCCGGTCAGCGGGTACAGGTTACCCAGGCTGCTGCCGGCCAGTTTCAAGCGCAGATCGAGCGCCCCCAGGTTCAGCGGGTCGGTCAGGGTGCCCTGCAGCTCGACGCTGGTGTCGGCGATCTTGACATTGGCCTGCAACGGGAACGGCTTGGCCGCGTCCTGCAGGGCCAGCAGCCCGCCGATCTTGCCGGTGCCGGTCAGTTTCTGCTGATGGTATTGACCCTTGACCTTCAACGCGAAGGCGTAGGCCTGGGGCTCGGCGCCTTTTTCCTGGACCTTTTTCGCGGCCTTGTCGCCGACGATATCGCTGAATGGAATCGGCTGGCCCAGCGGGTCGATCAGCAGGTCGAGCTGGGTTTTCAGGCTCTGGTCGTCGAGGGTCACATGGCCCTTGTCGAAGCCGATGGCGCCGATGTCCACCACCCAATTGGAGGGTTCGGCGTTGGGGTCCTTGGGGTCGAACTTGAAGGTCCAGTTGGCGCGCCCATCGCCCAGGCGTTGCAGTGCGGCGTTGGGTTCGGTGAGGTCGATCCGCGGGATGTGCACGCGCTGCGCCAGCAGTGCCAGGGGCGAAATACGCAACTCGACGCGCTTGAGAGTGACCATCTGCGGGGCCTTGGACCAGTCGGGGTTGCCCAGGGTCAGGTCCTGCGCCACCACATGCGGCCACGGCACCCAGGCCCGCCAGCCACCTTCGTCGGGCTCGCGCTGCCAGATCACCGCCAGGTCGCCATTGATTGCGAATGGCCGATGCAACTCCTCGGACACCTTGGCGTTGATCTGCGGCTTGATCCGGTTCCAATCGAAGAAGGCAATCAACAGCACCAACACGGCCAATAGAAGCACCAGGCTGGCGATGGTCCAGGCGAGAATTTTACGAGTGCGCGTCATTGCACAGGGCTCCTGAATACGACGAGGCGCGCGTAGGACGGCGCCTTGGATGAAATGCCGGACAAAAATGATCGGCCATGAAAACTACGACTGAAAAAGCGCTCGCAGGTTTAACCCGAATGCCGATTTAGACGAAATAACCCGGGGTTTTCTGACCAGGCCGCCAACTTCGCGTTACCGCGCCCGCCCGGATGTGAAGCGCAAGTGGGTCGGAAATACCCACTCCGGTGCAAAACACCTCGCCGCAAACGCCCGAGATAGAGCCTTGGGGCCGAACAATCAATTCCGTTGATTATTACCATTGTCTTTATGAACTTTTCTATCGATTTAGCGCGCGTAACATTGGCTCCGTACCCACTTTATCGCCCTCCCGAGGAGCACCCCCATCATGAAACGCCAATTACTGCTCAGCCTGACCCTCTCGATCCTGGCCGCCAACGCTTATGCCCTGCCAGCCGCCGAACAGGCCACGCCACAAGTCAAAGCCAGCCACACCGTGTTCAGCCAGACCCTCGCTGAAGGTGGTTCGGACCGTCTGATCGAACGCAACAAAGTCGCTGCCGATGGCTCGGACCGTACCCCACAAGGCCAGAGCGTTGCCGAAGACGGCTATGATCGCACCCCACAAGGCCAGACTGTTGCCGAAGATGGCTACGACCGCACCCCACAAGGTCAGACCGTTGCCGAAGATGGCTTCGATCGCACTCCACAAGGTCAGACCGTTGCCGAAGATGGCTTCGATCGCACTCCACAAGGTCAGACCGTTGCCGAAGATGGCTTCGATCGCACTCCACAAGGTCAGACCGTTGCCGAAGATGGCTTCGATCGCACTCCACAAGGTCAGACCGTTGCCGAAGATGGCTTCGATCGCACTCCACAAGGTCAGACCGTTGCCGAAGATGGCTTCGATCGCACTCCACAAGGTCAGACCGTTGCCGAAGATGGCTTCGATCGCACTCCACAAGGTCAGACCGTTGCCGAAGATGGCTTCGATCGCACTCCACAAGGTCAGACCGTTGCCGAAGATGGCTTCGATCGCACTCCACAAGGTCAGACCGTTGCCGAAGATGGCTTCGATCGCACTCCACAAGGTCAGACCGTTGCCGAAGATGGCTTCGATCGCACTCCACAAGGTCAGACCGTTGCCGAAGATGGCTTCGATCGCACCCCACAAGGTCAGACTGTCGCCGCAGACGGTGCTGATCGCCTGGAACAACGTCATCAAGCTGTGAGCTGAGCCCATGCTGGCCCAGAAAAAAGCCCGGTCCATGGATCGGGCTTTGACTTTGTAAAGCCGCCACCTCGCTCCAACACGCCTCCCCGTCAATCCAGCCCGGGTTCGACGCCGACAAAGTTGATTTGCTAGAGTGCCCCGCTCTTCCCGAGTAGAAAATCAGCCCGCCAATGCTGCCCCGTGCCGAACAGAAGCAACAAACCCGCAATGCCCTGATGGACGCAGCCCGTCACTTGATGGAGTGTGGCCGAGGGTTTGGCAGCCTGAGCCTGCGCGAAGTGGCGAAGACCGCCGGTATCGTCCCCACCGGTTTCTACCGGCATTTTGCCGATATGGATCAACTGGGCCTGGTACTGGTCAGCGAAGTCGGCCAGACCTTCCGCGAAACCATTCGCCTGGTCCGCCATAACGAGTTCGTCATGGGCGGGATCATCGACGCATCGGTACGGATCTTTCTGGATGTGGTGGCGGCCAATCGTTCGCAATTCCTGTTTCTCGCTCGTGAGCAATACGGTGGCTCGCTGCCGGTGCGCCAGGCGATCGCCAACCTGCGGGAAAACATCAGCACCGACCTCGCCACCGACCTCAGCCTGATGCCCAAATTGCAGCACCTGGCGACAGCGGACCTCGGCGTGATCGCCGACCTGATCGTGAAAAGTGTGTTCGCCACCCTGCCGGACATCATCGATCCGCCCGCTGCGGCCCTGCCCGAACACCTGACGCCTCAGGCCAAGATCACCCAGCAACTGCGCTTTATCTTCATTGGCCTCAAGCACTGGCAAGGCCTGGGCAGCACCGAGTAACCCCGCACCCGCCCCACCGAGCACCGCCCCCCCTTCCGGCCCGATCAAGCCGAACGTTCAGCGCCCGACGCGGCGCCCCGCCTTGCAGCAAAAAATCCGACGATGCACCAAGCCGGTGCTATAAATCAGTGCACCTCGCCAACTTGTAACAAAATAAAACACGAGCGTGCCCCATTTTCAGGCGTGCATCCAGGGAGGTCGCCGGGTTTTTCGAGCGTACCCGGTGATTGGCAAGGCCCTTGCTCTAGCACCTGCATCGCTCTTAGCCGGAAGCCCTCACATGCTGGTGATTCATCGCCGAATCGAACCTCAAGCCCAATGGTCCGCCGAGCTGCACCTGAACTTCGAGGCCCGCAGCAAAAGCCGTCTGCGCTGTTTTAGTGCCGAAGGCGAAGACGTCGGTCTGTTTCTGGAGCGCGGCCAGCCGCCGCTGCACGATGGCGAATGCCTGGCGGCCGAAGACGGGCGCATCGTGCGCGTTTGCGCTCGCCCCGAAGCGCTGCTGCACGTCACCTGCCGCAACGCTTTCGAGTTGACCCGCGCCGCCTATCACTTGGGCAACCGCCACGTCGCGCTGCAAGTCGGTGACGGCTGGCTGCGCCTGCTCGATGACTACGTGCTCAAGGCCATGCTCGAACAACTGGGAGCCACGGCCGAAGCCATTGAAGCGCCATTTCAACCGGAACACGGGGCCTACGGCGGCGGCCACCATCACTCGCGGCACGGTGACGAGGACTTCAACTACCCGCCGCGCCTGCACCAGTTCGGCGTGCGCCCATGAACCCGGCCTGGGCCCTGCTGCGCCTGGCCAGCCCGCAGCTGCCGATTGGCGGCTACAGCTATTCCCAGGGCCTGGAAATGGCCGTGGAGCAGCAACGCGTGATGGACTCGGCCAGCGCCCGACGCTGGATCAGCGATCAATTGCTGTTGAACCTGGCGCGGTTCGAAGCGCCGCTGTTGCTCGCCCATTGCCAGGCCGCAGCGGATGAAGACTGGGCGCAGTTGCTGCAACTGTGCGACGAGCATCGCGCCAGCCGGGAAACCCGCGAGCTGTATCAGGAAAGCCGGCAGATGGGCTATTCCCTGCAGCAATTGCTCAACGGCCTGCCTGAACTGGATCAGACCGCCCGGGGGTTTCTCCAGCAACGCGGCGAGCCGCACCTGGCCCTGGGCTGGGCCCTGGCGGCGCGCGCCTGGCAGATCAGCCCCCAGGACGCCCTGGCCGCCTGGCTCTGGAGCTGGCTGGAAAACCAACTGGCGGTGCTGATGAAAACCCTGCCCCTGGGCCAGCAGGCCGCCCAGCGCCTGACCAGCGAACTGCTGCCGCTGCTGCAACAGGCGCAGCATGACGCCACCCACATCGACCCCATTCATTACGGCAGCGCCGCGTTTGGCCTGTCCCTGGCGTGCATGGCCCATGAACGCCAGTACAGCCGTCTATTCCGTTCCTAGGGCCTCTGACATGGCGCCTTTTATTGTGGAGAAGCACATGAACTCACAACCCCTGCGCGTCGGCATCGGTGGCCCGGTCGGCTCCGGCAAGACCGCCCTGACCCTCGCCCTGTGCCTGGCCCTGCGCGAGCGCTACAACCTGGCCGTGGTCACCAACGACATCTACACCCGCGAAGACGCCGACTTCCTGGTGCGCAATCAGGCCCTGGCGCCGGAGCGGATCATCGGCGTGGAAACCGGCGGCTGCCCGCACACCGCCATTCGCGAAGATGCGTCGATCAACCTCGAAGCGGTGGATCAACTGAACCGGCGTTTTCCCGGGCTGGACCTGATCCTGGTGGAGTCCGGCGGCGACAACCTGTCGGCGACCTTCAGCCCGGAGCTGTCGGACCTGACCATCTACGTGATCGATGTGTCGGCCGGCGACAAGCTGCCGCGCAAGGGCGGCCCGGGGATCTGCAAGTCCGACCTGCTGGTGATCAACAAGGTCGACCTGGCGCCGCTGGTGGGCGCCTCCCTGGAACTGATGAACAGCGACACCCAGCGCATGCGCGCGGGCAAACCGTTCGTCTTCAGCAACCAGAAAACCGGCCTCGGTCTGGACCAGATCATCGAATTCATCGAACGCCAGGGTCTGCTTGGCGCTGCCTGATTCCCCTTGATAAACGACTCAACAAGGAAGCCACCCTATGACACTCAAGCGTATTTTCGGGGCCCTGGCCCTGCTGCTGACCCCGGCCCTGGCCTTCGCCCACCCGGGGCATGGCGACAACGGCCTGATGGCCGGCATCAGCCACCCCATCGGCGGCCTCGACCACTTGCTGGCGATGCTGGCGGTCGGTTTGTGGGCGGCCCAACAACAAGGCGCCGCTCGCTGGGCCCTGCCCTGCACCTTCGTCGGCACCATGCTGATCGGCGGCCTGCTGGGGTTTGAAGGCCTGAACCTGCCGGCCCTGGAAAGCGGGATCGCCGCCTCGGTGCTGGCCCTCGGCCTGGCCGTGGCCCTGGCGGTACGCCCACCGCTGAGCCTGGCCCTGGCCGCCACCGCGCTGTTTGCCTTGTTCCACGGCGTGGCCCACGGTCTGGAACTGCCGGACATGTCCAGCCCCTGGGCCTATGCCGCAGGCTTCGTGGCCGCGACCGCCGCCCTGCACGCCGC
>NZ_ATLP01000095.1:0-45084 GCF_000416215.1 Pseudomonas sp. CF161 | reverse complement strand
CGATTCGCGGAATGGCCATATGGCCCCAGGTGGCGCCCGAGATGTTTTGCGAGACGCGGATCCAGCAGGAGCTGTACTCGTCCTCTTTCCCTTCGCGATCCCAGGGGAATTGCACCTTCACTCGGCCGTATTCGTCGGTAAATATTTCCTCATTTTTTGGGCCGACCACCGTGGCGTTCTGCGGGCCGTCGATCAATGGTTTGCGCAGCGGTTCGGCGCGCCATTCGGTGTCATCGGGCACCAATTCGGCTTGGTAGCTGTAGTGGGTTCCGAGTTGCGCCTCGGCGCTTTCTTCAGCCTGGCTGGTGTGCTGTTTGCCGTGGTGAGCAATGCTCACCGGACGCCAGCCACGGTTCATGTCGTCGCGTGGGTGGCCCGCGAGAGTGAAGGAAATTCCGGGTTGTAGACGCGGATCATCACCCTCCACCAGCGCCATGCGCGCATCTCGCCGATGACCACGCAGGCGGTTCTCGGCGAAGGGTTTGCCGGCCTCGTCGAACTTGGCGCGGGCCGGGTAATCGTAGCGTTCGTATTGGCGGCCTTGGTGATCAAGATCGACGCCGTCACGACTGTGCTGATGGCTGTATCGCGGATGGTGGAAGGTGTAGTCGCGCTGAGTCTGGCGTGCCGTACGCACGTTTTCGCTGTAGGCGAATCGGCGCAGAGACGGTTGCGGCTGATCACCGCCAGGCGTTGGGTTGTATTGCACCGGCTCATCGCCCACCCGCCCGTGGATAAACAGTCGATCGCTGTGGACCAGTTGGTGACCTTCGGCACTGTGGCGAAAGGAATAAAAGAACCCTTCCTCACGCATGATGCGTTCGACAAAGTGGTAGTCCGTATCGCCCGCCTGCACGCAGTACTCGCGGGATAAATGCTCGTTAGTGACCCGTTGTTCGTAATCCTGAGTCAGACCATGGGCCTTGAGCACCGCCTCGGTAATCTGCGGCACGGTAAGGGTCTGAAAAATGCGCCAGTCGGAGCTGAGCTTCAACCGTGCCAAGCGCGGCTCGACCACCGCCGAATAGCGTGTACGCCTGAAGCCACTGTCGTGCTGAACAAAGGAGGACACGGCGCCATGCACATAACGCACGGGAGTTTCGCCATGCCAGAGCGTCAGCAGCGCCGGTCGATCCAGCACCTGCCCGAAGTCGATGGCCGGGTTGGCGCTGCTCAGTTCGACGCAAAGATGAAAGGTCTCGGACAAACCTTCGTGCAAGGTGAACTCAACGAGGTCCAAGGACTCGTTACCAATGCTGAAGGTGAAGCGCAGGTCGGATTGGATGGCCATAGGGTTGTTCCTTACCTCCATTGAGCCGTGGCGGGGGCTGTCATAGCTTGAGGATGCTCTCGAGTGAATCCAGCACCATCTGGGTGGCGGACCCGAGCCTCATGGAGAAATACAGGTAGGCACCCGCGACGACGACGGCGGCGATGGCCCAGGGCGTCCACAGCGGCCATTGGCGCCCCAGGCGGTAACGCAGCGTGGCGACGTTGCTCAGCACATCCATCAGTCGCTCGGGTGAGTCGCCGCGCAGATGGCGCAGTTGCTGGTGCAACTTGCTGATGGTGGCGTTGAGGGTGTCTTTGTTGTTGTGCTGTTGGCCATATTTGCCCTGGTAGCCCAGGCACAGGCAGAGGTACTTGAACTCCAGCACGTCGTGGTACTTGGCAACGTCCATTTGCATGCGCGACAGCACGGTGAAGAACTTCTCGCCGCCCCAGGTTTCGTTGTGGTGGTAGCTCAGCAGGGAGCGTCCTTTCCAGCGTGAACCCACGCCCCAGGGCGTGCCCATCACGGCTTCGTCGATAAAGGCGCACAGCGCATAGCGGAATGACAGCTGGGTCGCACCGTCGTAGCCAAGTTGCCTGACCTCTTCCGACAGCGCGGTGATGTGGTCGCGGACACTCTCGTAGAGCCGATTGACGTCGGTCTCCGCCAGTTCATTCATGCGCCGCAGGCGCATCACCAGGCCGAACATCGGCTGGGCGATATCCACCAGCGGGTTGATGCTGTGCCCGCGCAGCTGGAATTGCAGGTCCTCGTCGGCGTTGATGCCGTGGACCCCTTGGTACAGGACACTTTCGCGGTCCTGGATGCCGGTTTCCCTGGGGGCTCGCATAAAATCGTCCGGCACATCGAGTGCAGCGGATTGCGGACGGTTGCTGTCGTTACGATCGTTACCGACTACCACGGTTGTGTTCATCTTATTGACTCCGAATGGCCCAGAACTGCAACTCCAGTTCCGGGAAGTCGCCGGTGATGTGGAAACCAAAGCCGGTGGCCCCGCGCTGCATCAGCCGTTGCCAGTTGGGGTGCGAGCGGTCGAGTTGGAAGTAGGTAAAACCGGCATGGAACGGCAGATGCCTGGGCGCTACCGGCAGGGTCATCAGGGGGATGCCCGGCAGTTGCAGGCGTATCAGCTCATGCAGCGATTGCTGCGAGGCGACCTTGGCCTGGCGGACGAACAGCTGGCGCATTTGCTCCAGCGGCATGCGCGCGCGAACGGCCAGAATGAAGTCGGCACTCTGCAGCAGGCTCGGGTCGCCGACATGCGCGGTGAGTTCGCCGTGGCCCTGTTTTTCCAGCGGCAGGGATACGGCCCGTGGTTGCAGCACGGTGCTGAGCACCCGGCGCAGGGTTTCTTCAAGCATGCGAAACGAAGCGTGGGGGTTGTCGTGCTGGTAGGCGGGGTAGTCCTGGGGCGTGCGCCCTTCATCGGTGAAGGTTGTCAGTTCGCCACAGGCTTGCCCGCACGCCAGGTAGGCGTCCACTGGTCGCACATCGGCATCGCGTGCCAGGTGTCGGAACAGGTGCTGCCAGCGGTTGAGGGCCTGCAGCAGGTTGAAGTCAGTCACGTCGGCCACGCCTGACTGGCCTGGAGAGCCGATACGTTGCGCGATGCTCTTGGCGCGCTCGTGAATCAGCGCGGCAATTTCTTCCATGAAGTGCGCCAGTGGCCGGATCGCCTGCAGGTACATGCCGGTCAGGTGGAAATCGCTGTCCAGCAGCAGGCTGCCATCGGGGCGCCGATCCAGGATGCGCCCGAGGGCGAGGCTGGTGAAGGCGCTGCGGTCGTCGCGCTCCAGTGCCAGCTGGAGGTTAGGCACGGCCAGGGCGATGGGTGTGTGGTTACCCTGGTGGCTATGGGTATCACGGATATCTTCCGCTCGGTGAACGTAGCGGGTATTGCCAAAGGTATCCGGCCAGCGCACCTCGGATACCCCGTCCGAGCGCAGCGGCAGGGTCAGGTAGATCGTCTGGTTGGCGGCGCCCGCGTTGGAAATCGCCAGCGGTTCCGGTGGCGGCTGGTCATGGGGAATGTTGAAGGCGGTGCCGTCCGGCATGATCCCCCGGGCGCGTACGATCGCGATCTTGCCGAACGACAGAAACTCCTGGTTGAGCTCCAGGTCGGCAAAACCATAGGCGTACTTGCTGCCCAGGCGAACGTTGACGTAGTGCTCGAGGTAGCGATCGGACTGCTGGAAGTGCTGCGGCTTTACGAATTGCCCCTCGCTCCAGACGATGGGGTTGCGGGTGGTCATGGGTACTTTCTCGCTTGTGTGGGGGCGTGCGGGGCAGCGTGCTCGGGACGGTAGCTTTCGTCGGTGATGGCAACACGGGTGTCTTGCAGGGTTACCAGCAAGGCGTATTTGCGCCCGCGAGGCTCCACACGGAACACGTCGTACCAGCGCTGGGCATCAGGCGCGTGGAAGGCGGCCACCACGGCGATGTAGCGGGTCTTTTCGTCCAGGGCACTGAAATTGACGAACTTGAACTGGCCGGGCACCAGCAGGTAATCGTCCGCAGTGATGTAGGTGCTGCCCAGGGCTTTCTTGGGTTTGCTGTGAATCAGGTTGGGGTCGGCGTTTTCCAGCAGCGAATCGTCCTTGAGCTGGATCACGCGAAAGGACACGGGCGTGGCGCTGGCGGACGCCTGCACCTCGGGAGCAGGCGCGGGCGCGAGAGTCAGCTGCCTGCGGTATTGGCCCAAGGCGACGTCCTCGGGTTCTGCGCCAAGGGCCTGCACGTCGTCGGCGTCCTCTGGGGCAGTGCCTTGACGCAATCCCCAATGCGCCGGGGAGGGCACCGAGCTCATTGCCGAGCTGACGTCGACCCAGGGGGCGAAAACGAACGAAGGCTGCGTAGCGTCCACGTTAAGTTCGAAGGTGGGGGGCTGCTTGACGCCCGCTATGGTGGTCGGCGCGGCGCGCAACTCCTCCTGCAGGTAGGTGAGCAAGGCGCGCAGGCTCAGCACCAGCTCCTCCCGGGTCTTGCTGTGCAGGTTGACGGCGAAGGGACCTTCATCGAGTGGCTCGCTGATCTCGAGGTCGATATCCGGCTCGGCAATCGGATTCGGGTTGACGCCACTGCTGGCATACAGGCTCAAGGCGATCTGCGTGGGCTGATCCTCTATCGCCCCCACCTGGATCTCGGGATCCATCAGTACCTGGCCGGTCTTGCTGAACACGTTGCCCACCGTGCTACAACCGGACAGCAACGCGCCGCCCAACAGCAGTGCAATGGCTTGTCTCATGGCGCCTCCGCGCGCAATGCCTGGTCGTAGGCCTGGTCGAATACTTCCCAGAACAGTTTGTCGAAGCCTTGCTGGCGGCTGGAGCTCAACTCGTCGTAATAGTGCCGGTACATTTGCCAGGCCCGATCGCCAGGGAGTGCCTGGCCGTCCTGGCCGGATCGATAGCGGGCGAATCTGCGCTCCAGTTGTTCGGGGGCGAACGCCTTGAGCAGCGCACTCAAACCGGCGGCAACCGCCTTGAGCATCGCGCCCTGCTGCCGAAGAATCTGTTCCAGGGATTCCTCGACCGCTGCGGCAGGCGACAGGTGAACCAGGCTGCGCTCACTGGAAAAGAGTGCGCGCACCGTCTCCGGGTAGCTTTGGCCAAGGCGCAGGGGGTTGTCTTCGATGGGCTGCAAGGTCCGGTTCGCCAGCCCCAGCCGTTGACCTGATGGCGCCTGACTCAAGTTGCCCAAGCCACGGATGAGCGCTGCGAGGGTGTTGCCGGCTTCGAACAGCAGCTCATGCACCGCATGCGGGTCCAGTGCGCCCACGGGTGCGCCCAGGCCCTCGACAAAAGGGGCCACGAGCCCGGCCGAGTCCCCGCCCTGAGTGTAGTGGTCATCCAGCCATGGGTTGGCCGAGGTAGAAGAGCTGCTTTGTCCCGACATGGGGAAATCTCCAGAGGCGTGCTTGGGGGCGCCGGAAACGGCTTCGAAGCGGGTGGTGGAAAGATCGACCTGGGCCGCCAGGACCGAGGATCCATAGTGCTGGGTGTCCAGGGCGTAGCCTGCGGTACTGCGCTGACCCGCAGCGGCTTCCAGGGCCTGCAGCGGATCGAGCTGGCCATGGGGCGCTGTCGGCTCGGACAGTGACTCGAAGTCGGACCAACCAGGCTCTTGCCGAGGCTGGAAGCCTGTCGCTGGCGAGTCGTCGCCGACGGCGGGCAGGCTGTCCAGAGAGTCGATCGATGAGCCCAGCAGTTCACCGACCTCATGTTCCGCAAGATGTCGGGAAGGGTCGGGTAGCGTGTGAGCCTCCTCATCCACATTGACGGTGAGGCGATAGGGGCCGACATGCAGCTTGTCAGCGCTGCGCAGCTGGACGCTCATCAGTACGCCGAGCGGATCTGCCTGGTCATTGACGCGGGTTTGGCCACTGCGGTCGATGACGAAGAAGTGCCCGTCCTCGTGGCGGATTTCGCAATGGATGGACCGAACCCGGCCCGAGCGATCATGCAGGATCCAGTCGGCACCACGGGCACCGATGGTGCCCCCGGCTTTATCGAAGACGTGCCTTGGCTGGCTGCCTTTATGCAGAGCCTGGGGGTTGTCGACCACCAGGGCCAGGTGTTGGGCGGAGAGTGTGCTGTTCATGTACGCAAGGAAACTCTGACAGGTGGCGGTCTGCTCAAGGCTGGCTGTTCCAGGAAGCTGGTCCATCCCAGTTGGGTGCCCTCGGCCTGCCGCAGGTTGAAGGGAGGTACTTCATCTAGGCGCAAGCCCAGTTCGAGGTCGCAAGGCACCGGGTCGCGCAACAGGAACACCATCAGTTGCTGCAACCGTTCGAAGTTCTCGCCGTGTGGCAGAAACTCGCGAAAGCGCTTCTGGCTCAGGTTCGCAATGACGAGGGTGAATTTGCAGTGCCGGGTGCGGACGCTGTCGCCGATCTGGAAACTCTCGCTCAGTTGGCCGTTGTTTTGGCCAAGGCGAATCCGGTCGTTTTCGGTGATCATCGTGTAGCGCAACTCGAAGTCGCGGATCTGCACGTCCTCCAGGTCGAAGCAATGGGCGATAAGGCCGATCAGCATCCCGGGTGAGCGACTGCGCAACACGACGGCGCCGGCAAAACTCAGCAGGCGGCTCCAGGCGATCGGTGTGTCGCCACGGGTGGCGTCATGTTTCAGGCCAATGAGTGCGAAAATTCGCCGGGAAAACTGGTCGTCGGCCCCAGGACGAAACCGAATGTAGTAGCGGTATTTGCGCCAGGCCTGGTGCAGCAGTGTCAGCAGTCGGTGGTTGAAGAAATCGAAAAAAGCGGGACGGATCCCGACACCCTGTCCGGCCTCGTAGGCCAGGCGGTCCAGGTAATAACCGGGCAAGGGCGAGTCGGTGCCGTGCATGCCGAAGAAGGTCGCCTGCACGCGATACTGATGCGGAATTGCGTCTTCGAGGTGTTCCGCAAACGCGACATCCGAGGCCGGGAAACCCAGGCCGGCATGGTTGCTCAGATGGATTCGCTGGTGCTCGGCTTCATAGCTGTCGGGTGATTCGAGATCGTCCTCATGCAGCGCGTGCAGGCGTTCCAACAGGCGGAAGAAGTCATGCCCTTTGGCTTCGCTTAACAGTTTTTCGCTCAGATCAGGGGTTGCGTACCGCTGCGCATCGGCCATGCGTAGTGCTCCTGATTGGAGGTGTTGATCGCTTCCAGGACATGGAACGACGAAATGCTGGCGTACAGCGCAAGGAAACGACTGAGCACGGTGCCAAACAGATAGAGATCGCCCTCGCAGGAGAACCCCTCCTGATCCAGCTTCATCACGGTCCGGGTGCCGCGAATCGGCAGCCCCTTGTACATCTGCTCCAGCGGGGTACTGACCACTTCCTGAAGGCTGTCCAGGCGCTTTTGCGTCGCCCGGGCGCGCTGGATGTCGTGGTGCGCCGAGAAGTCATAGTTGCCGATGATGGCTTTCAGTGGCTCGACCGACAGCAGTGAGAGGTAGGTCGGTGACAGGTTGGAAATCAGGCTCCAATGCAGGTCGCCGTCGAGGATCGGACGGTAGGAAGGGGTTGGCGCGGTGAGGTTCCGATAGCGAACAAAGGCCGGTGTATTGCGGGTGCCCTCGCAGATATCGCCAATGCCCAGGGCCAGGGGAAGGTCGCGATTGGTGCAGGTCAGCGAGAGTGAAACCGTTTCTTCCCGCCCGATGTAATGGTGGTCATCACCCCTGACGAAGGCGATGCGATGCTCAACTCCCGACTCGACCAGGGAAGGGGACAGCCGCGCGCGATAGTACAGGGTGGTCCGGCCATGCTCGTGTTCAATCTGATGGCGCAGCGACTCGAATGGCTGGTAGGTGCGCAGCCATTCTCCGGGCTGGCCGCTGTCCTCATTCTTCCAGCCGTCGACCTTGTCGATGCTGAAGACCTCGTAGGCATCCGGACGCTGCCCACCGGGTTGCAGGCGATGCTCCGCGGCCTTGCCGGTCAGGCGGACGGGTTCGGCATCATGCTCGAACAGATTGACCGCCGGCGTGCAATACAGGGCCAGGTCGTCCTTGCGCACTCGGACATCCACCGGCATCGGGCGGGTGAAGTGGAACTCGATGCGAATGCCTGTGGTCGGCTGATCCGGCCAGAAGGCGCGCAGATTGTTCAGCCCGAAAAAGTAGAAGCGCCGGGCAAAGAGGAAGTACTCCTGGAGGATGCGATAGCCGTCCATGGCGTTCTTCGGATAGGGCAGCAATGCGGCGTCGGCCTCAAAGCCAGGGAAGTCGATCTGGTTGAGCGGAATATGCCGAACCACACCGTCCACCTCCATGCGGATCTCACTCAGATACTTGGCCAGCCAGAGGTACAGCGTCTGGGCGTTGTAGTCGCTGCCGCTGAGGTAGAAGTCGAGTCGGTCGCAGTCGTAGGTGTTGGGCGGGCTCTGGCTCAAGGTGGACAAGTCGACGCGTACGATCGATTTTTCCAGGGAATGGCCATCGCTGATGTCAGCGATATTGAACGGGTACACGCACACGTCCTGGCAGGTTCGGAACTGGCAGTGGATGCCAGCCACGGGTCGCGATTGGATATAGGTGCCTTTGGGGACGGTTTGCCGCTCGGTGATGGAGTGGTCCGCCGGCTCGAACTGGATGATGGTGGCGCTGGGCAAGGGGCGCAGGTAGTTCGGCCAGAGCATTTGCAGTAACGAGTGGGTCAGCTCCGGAAAATCGTCTTCGATCTTCAGGCGCAGTTTGGCGGTCAGAAAGGCGAAGCCTTCCAGTAGCCGCTCGACATCAGGGTCGGTGGCTTCCTCACCCAGAAACGGGGCCAATTGCGGGTTATTACGAGCAAACACGCGGCGCAAGCGACGCAGATAATCCAGTTCCTCGCGGAATTTTCCCTTCAATGGCATCCAGCTAGCCTCCTGGGCTATTTGCTACGTGATGTTGACCTGTCGGCCCTGATGGTGAAGAAACAGGTCGATCTCCACTTTCTGCTCGCTGTGGTTCAGAGGAACCAGGCAGACCAGCCGAAAGCCGAGATCGAGTGATGAGGCCGTGCTACCCAGGGGCTTGACCTCGATGATGCGAACCCGAGGTTCGTATTGGGCAACGGCGTGACGAATATCCAGGCACACCTGCTGGCGCAGATCCACTGTGCCGATTGCGGCGTCATTCAAGTCCCTGAGCCCCAGTCCGGGGCTGCTCAGGGAGCTGCCGTGGCGAGAGTTGAGGATCCATTCCAACTGGCGCTTGATGGCGCGGATACGCTCGGTCGCCACGTCTTGACGCGTGCGGTTGCGTCGTAGCGGCAGGTCCGGGTCCAGACGTTCGAACAGGCTTCCCTGTCCCGGCGACCGAGGCATGGTTCAGGCTCCCTGTCAGTCCTTGTCCAAGCGGCCGACCAGCGACAGCTCGAAGTTGGCCCCCATGTATTTGAAGTGCGGACGCACCGACAGCGCGACCTGGTACCAGCCGGGATTGCCGGCGACATCCTGCACGACGACCTGGGCGGCCCTCAGGGGGCGGCGGCTGCGGACATCGCTGGACGGGCTTTCCTGGTCCGCGACGTACTGGCGAAGCCAGTTGTTGAGCTCGCGCTCCAGATCCTGGCGTTCCTTCCAACTGCCAATCTGCTCACGCTGAAGCACTTTGATGTAGTGCGCGAGGCGGTTGATGATGAACATGTAAGGCAACTGCGTACCCAGCATGTAGTTGGTCTGTGCCGCCTGGCCCTCAGGTGTTTTCTGGAACAGCTTGGGCTTTTGCACCGAGTTGGCGGAGAAGAACGCCGCGTTGTCGCTGTCCTTGCGCATCGTCAGCGGAATGAAGCCCTCGCTGGAGAGTTCGAATTCCTTGCGGTCGGAGACCAGCACTTCCGTAGGGATCTTGGCCTGCAACTGGCCGAGGGATTCATAAAGGTGCATCGGCAGGTCTTCTACCGCACCACCGGACTGCGGGCCGATGATGTTCGGGCACCAGCGGAATTTGGCGAAGCTGTCGGTAACGCGACTGCCCATCAGGAAGGCGGTGTTGCCCCACAGGTAGTTGTGGTGGTTGCCGTCGATGGTCTCCTCGTAGGTGAAGCTGCGAACCGGGTTCTCCAGTGGATCGTAAGGCTGGCGCAGGAGGTAGCGGGGCATGGTCAGCCCGAGGTAGCGCGCGTCTTCGGACTCACGCAGGCTGCGCCATTTCGCAAAGCGCGGGCCTTCGAAAATGTCCTTGACCTCCTTGAGGTTGGGCAGCTCCTCGAAGGACTCCAGGTTGAGCATTTCCGGCCCGGCAGCACCGAGAAACGGTGCATGGGACATCGCTCCGATGGAGGCGAGATAACCCAGTAACTTGATGTCCGGGGCGGAGGGGCCAAAGGTGTAGTTGCCGATCATGCAGCCAATCGGCTGGCCGCCAAACTGGCCGTAGCCCGCGGTGTAGACATGTTTGTAGAGCCCGCTTCGGGTGATGTCGGCGGCGCTTTCCAGATCTTCCAGCAACTCGTCTTTGGTGACGGGGATGAAGACAACCTGGATGTTTTCTCTGAAATCGGTTCGCTGCACGAAGTCGTATAGGGAGCGCCAGATCGATTCGAGTTCCTGAAACTCCGGCTGGTGGAGGACGGCATCCATCTGCTTACTGAGCTTGCGATCGATTTCAGTGAGCATCTGGTCGACCAGTTGCTTATTGATCGGCTGTTCGCGCGCATCGGACTTGAGCATTTCTGAAATGAACGCGGCGACTCCGCGTTCGGCGATTGCATAGCCTTCCTGGCTGGGTTCAAGACGGGTCTGGGCCATGATCTGGGCCAGCAGACCGCCCTCTGGCTGGCCGTCAGCGTGTTTCCGGGCTTCGGCGTTTTGAGCTTGCGTCATCTTTGCGTCCCTATTGAAACCTGAAGAAATGAGGATGGGCTGGAGGCGAGGCTTCAGGCCTCGGAGGCCGCCAGTAACTGATCAAGTTCCTGGGCCAATTTGCCGCGTGTGCTGTCATCACCCAGCAGCGCCTGGATCTGCTTGCGGAACGCTGGGATGTTGCCCATCGGCCCCTTGAGTGCCACCAAGGCTTCGCGCAGTTCCAGCAACCGGCTTAATTCAGGGACCTGTCGGGCGATGGAGTCGGGAGAGAAATCCTTGATGTTCTTGAACTTCAGGTTGACGTTGAGGGTGTCACTGTCGTTGCCGTCTTCCAGGACTGCCGGCACCTCAATTTTCAAACTAAGGCCGGCTTCGGCCATGACGTCGTTGAAAGTATCCTTGTTGATTTGAACGGCTGGGCGATCTTCCAGCGGAGTGTCATCGCTATGCCCTTTGAAATCACCAAGTACCAACATCTTCAGAGGGATTTCTATTTCTTCTTGCTCATTGCCTGTCGCCGGGACGTAGCGAATATTGATGCGTTCCTTGGGGGCGACTGAGCCAGTCTTTGAAGCCATGGGCTACTCCTTGTAATTAACTTGCTAGTTGATGCCCGCTAATGCCGATCATGGCCGAGAGTCCGCAACAGAACCCTTGCAGAGGCTGGCAAGGTTCACTGTCGCTGGGGGTTGGCGCCTGAGATTTTCACTTTTGAAGAGCGGCGAAACTCGAAAGGCTGGACATTGGAGGGTGAGGCTACGGTCAATACTTTAGTTCCGTATATAGGAAGTTTCTTAAAGATGATGGCGAATAATCCAATTCACGGTTAAAGGTGATTATTGCAAATAAGGAAAATTCCTTGGCGATACAGGAAATATCTTATGGATATAGTCTTGTTGCCTGTGTTCTTTTCAACGGCTTGTTTTGTTTGGCAGTCAATCGTCCAGTGTTTATATCATCGCTCAGATGTCTTTGATTCTCGTTTCGTTACCTTTAAAACAACTCGCCACTAACTAAGTAATACGCTTCGATTTGGCTTCGTCAGCCAAACACTATGTAAGTTTCATCGATGATGAGAGAGTCCAAGTATGATCACGATTGATCTGGCGGCGCTTCTAGAGCGTTTACACCCCGTTTGCCGACACGCATTGGAGGAGGCGGGCAGCCTCTGCATCAGCCAGCGTGGTGCGGAAGTGACGGTAGGGCATCTGCTCTACAAACTGCTTGAGCAACCGCTGTGTGATGTTCGCCTGGTGCTGGCTGATGCCGGCCTGGATCTCGACGAGATACGCCATTCATTCGCCACGGCGTTCACCGAGCGCGATGGCGGGTATGGCCATGCGTATCCATCATTTTCCCCGTTGTTGGTGGAGTCGTTGCAGGATGCGTGGCTGCTGAGCAGCGTAGAGTTGGCTCAGGTCGAGATTCGAAGTGGAGCCCTGTTGCTGGCGACCTTGCTGAACCCGGCGCGCTACCTGCCTCTGGCGGTGATTAAGCGTCTCGAATGCGTCAATCGCGAAACCTTGCGCAAGCGCTTCTCCGAACTGCTCGCCCGATCATCCGAGGCGCCCGTCTCGACGTCGGCTGAGGCCGTGGCTGCGGCACCCCATACCGGCGACAGTACCCTGCAGAAATACGGACATGACTTTACGGCACAGGCACGCGCCGGCGGCGTCGATCCTGTCCTGTGTCGGGATGCTGAAATCGATCTGATGATCGACATTCTCTCGCGTCGCCGTAAGAACAACCCCATCGTGGTCGGCGACGCCGGTGTCGGCAAAAGCGCTGTCGTTGAAGGGCTTGCACAGCGCATCGTCGACAAACGGGTGCCCGAGCCGCTGCAGGCGGTACACCTTTGGGGCCTGGACCTCGGGGCGCTGCAGGCTGGGGCGTCGGTCAAGGGCGAGTTTGAAAAGCGCCTGAAGGCGGTCATCGACGAGGTCAAACACTCCCCACACCCCATCATTCTCTTTATCGACGAGGCGCATACGCTGATCGGGGCCGGCAATGCCGCTGGGGGCAGTGATGCGGCCAACCTGCTGAAACCGGCGCTGGCTCGCGGAGAATTGCGGACGATCGCGGCCACCACCTGGTCCGAGTACAAAAAATACTTCGAGAAGGACGCGGCGCTGACACGGCGATTCCAATTGGTGCAGTTGGATGAGCCGAGTGTCGAGCAGGCGGTGCATATTCTGCGTGGTCTGCGGGCGGTCTATGAGCAGGCGCATCAGGTCTACATTGGCGACGATGCCCTGAAAACCGCCGCCGCTCTTTCTGCGCGCTATCTCTCGGGACGCCAGCTGCCGGACAAGGCCATCGATGTGCTGGACACCGCGTGTGCGCGAGTCGCCACGGCCTTGGCTGAGCCACCACGACGCCTCAGCGCACTGGAAAATGAACGGCGGCAGGTCGATGCCGAGTCAGAGCAGTTGTGGCGTGATGCCCGCGCCGGACGCAAGCCCGAACTGGGCAGGCTGGAAGCACTGGATGCCGCCCGGCAGCAGGTACAGCTCGACATCGAGCAGCTGCAGCTTGCCTGGAAACAACAGAAGGTATTGATCGACGAAATCGTTGCCCTGCGCGCCAGCGAACATCAGGACGACACGGCACGGCTCCTGGAGGACAAGGTCGCACTGTTGGCCGAGCTGCAACGCAATGGTGCCTTGCTCCATGCGGATGTGGGGGCCGAGGAGATCGCCCAGGTCATTGCCGATTGGACCGGGATTCCCGCAGCCACCATCAACAGCGACCAGTTTCAGCGTCTTGATCAATTGCCCGTTACCCTGCGCGAGCGGGTCAAGGGGCAGGACGCCGCGATCGAGGCTGTTCACCGGCGTCTATTGACAGCCATGGCCGATCTGCGCCGCCCGGGTACGCCCATGGGGGCCTTTTTGCTGGTAGGGCCGAGCGGAGTGGGCAAGACCGAAACAGCGCTGGCGGTGGCGGATGCACTGTTCGGCGGCGAGCAATTCCTGACCGTCATCAACATGTCGGAATACCAGGAAAAACACACAGTCTCGCGCCTGCTCGGTGCGCCACCGGGCTACGTCGGCTATGGCGAGGGCGGCGTGCTCACCGAAGCCATCCGCAAAAAGCCTTATTCAGTAGTGTTGCTGGATGAAGTCGAGAAGGCCCACCCGGAAGTCCTGAATATTTTCTACCAGGCCTTCGACAAGGGCGAGCTCGCTGATGGCGAAGGGCGGCGGATCGACTGCCAGAACATTCTGTTTTTCCTCACCTCAAACCTGGGCTTCGATCAGGATGACGGGCCGTTGTCAGACCTCGGCAGCGAGGCGTTGCGTGGTCGTCTCACACAGTTCTTCAAGCCGGCCCTGCTGGCACGGATGCAGATCGTGCCGTTCCGCTACCTGGATGAGGCGACGCTGGCGCAGATTGTCGACAGCCGATTGCAGCGCCTCCAGCGGCAGTTCGAGCAACGTTATGCCGCGCAGTTGACCTTCGAACCTTGCGCCAGGACCGAGCTGCGCACGCGCTGCGCGCGTCATCAGAACGGTGCACGCCTGCTGGATGCCAGCATTGACGGGGAAATGTTGCCGCCGTTGTCGCTGGCGGTGCTGAAGCATCTCGCCAGCGCCCAACCTTTCCAGCGTTCTCGGGTCAGCTGGAGCGGCACCGCTTTCGCCGCTCACCTGGAGTGATCGCAATGCCCTTGAGCTCCAGGGACGCTGCGGCGCTCGCACGCATGCTGGTTCAGGCCGAGGGCATTGCGCCCCTCGCGGCGCGTTTCCTGAAAGCAGCCTGCACCATGGCCGGAATACGCTATGGGGTCTGCTATTGGCGAGAAGCGGCTGATGACGGCATGCGCCCCATCGCGAGCCAGGCTACCGCTCTGGAACAGCTTCCGCTGCTGTCGCTGCAAGAGTTGGACAACCCGCTGGTCTACTGCCTGAGGAGCGGCAAGGCGCGTCACATCAGCCAACTCGACACGCTGATCGGTGTGGGGCGAGGGTACGAGGCACTCGGCGAGCGGCTGGCGGGCAGCGACGCCTGGCAGGTGTTGCCGCTGTTCGACGCGCAGCGCAAACCTGCTGCGGTGGTGCTGCTGGCGGGGACAGGGGAGGCCCTCCAGGCGTGGTTGGATGACCCGGCCTGGCAGGAGTTGTGGAAACTCTACGACGTTGTGCTGAGTGGGCTCCTGAACAGGAGTGGCGCGGACGAGTTGGCGTTGACCCAGCAGGCCGTTCTGCAGCAGCAGGATCAAGAGCGCGGGCGCCGGCGGCTGCTGTCCGCCGGCTTTATCGGCGCAGGGGCGGCAGCGCGGCGAGTGCGCGAAGAAATGCTGCGCCAGGCGGGCTCTTCGCTGTCGCTGCTGGTCACTGGCGAAACCGGTGCCGGCAAGGACCATGCGGCCTGGCTTATTCATCAGGCGTCCTCACGCAAGGGCAAGTTTGTGCCGGTGAACTGTGCGGCGATCCCCAGGGAACTCATCGAGGCTGAGCTGTTTGGCGCCACCCGCGGTGCCTACACCGGTGCAACCCAGGCCCGCACGGGCCTGGTCGCGGAAGCCGATAAGGGCACGCTGTTCCTCGACGAAATTGGCGACATGCCGCTGGCGCTACAGGGCACGCTGCTACGTCTGCTCAATGAAAAGAAATTTCGCCCCGTGGGCGCCACCCGTGAACAGTCCTCGGACTTCCGCCTGATCTGCGCCACCCACCGGCCCTTGCCGGAACTGGTGCGCGGTGGCCTGTTTCGTGAAGACCTGTATTTCCGCATCCGCCAGTTGGTGTTGCACATCCCGCCGTTGCGCGAGCGCCTTGAAGACGTGCCGATGCTGGTGTCGCACATCCTGCTGGAGCACAACCGAGAGCAGCCCGGCCGGGTGGCGGGTATCTCCGACAATGCCCTCGCGAGCCTGCAGCGCTACGGCTTCCCGGGGAACGTTCGGGAGTTGCGCAGCCTGGTGCTCGCTGCTGCAGAGCGCACGCCCCGAGGCAAGCGCATCCAGACCAACCAATTGGTCGAGCTTGAGAGCAACGGGCCACAGCCCGCGACGCAGCGCAATGCACACGCGGCGCTGGAGCATTTATGGCAGACCGACAACCTGCCCGCCGCCCTGGCGACGTTCGAACGTCTGCTGCTGGACGACCGCCTGCGCCAGGCTGCCGGGTCGCGCCGGCTGGCAGCGATCAGCCTGGGCATCCCCAAACGCACCCTGGCGCGCAAGTGCCTGGATCTGAATCTGAATGGAGAAGAGTCACGATGAAAACGTGTGGGGCATTGCTCCTGGTCGCCACAGCCTTGGTGGGATGCGGCGCGGGAAAGGAGGTGGTGGCTGCAGCCCGCGATTGCACCACCATCGTTTCGGCGCTCGAGCGTCTCGGTTGTTTCGATGCCGCAGCGGGAACACCGCCGACTTCTGTAGCGGCTGAAACGAGCCCGATCCCGACCGTCGAGCAACCTGCATCGGTGGCTGTGCCGGACGTCGTTTCTCTGGTGCAACGCAACGAGTCTCGACGCAAGGCCGAGCAAACCGGGTTGTTGCTGCTGCGCGTCGAAGATGCGCTGCCGGGGCAAACCAAGGTCGTGATTTCAGCCCCCGCGCTGGGCGGCACCGAGCCTCGGCTGAAGCTGGCGATAAGCTGCCTGCAGAACATTTCCCGCCTGCAACTGCTCAGCGCGCAACCGCTCGACGTCAACCGGGTCAGCATCCGAATGCTGCTGGACGGGCGGCCGATTTCTGCGAGTCGCCCGTGGCAGGTGGTGGAGGATGGCACGGTCACGGACGCCGGCCGCGGCCTGGTAGCCATCGAACAGCTCCGCCATTTGACCCGTCCCGCCCAGGAGCTACGCCTGGAAAGTGACCATGGGCCCTTCGACGGGTTGGTGTTCGACGTCTCGGCGCTGCACGAGATGATCGGGAAACAACGCGAGGCCTGCCGTTGGTGAACATTCAGCCTGCGCTGGACCTCGACACCGTTCTGGCCCCGATAACCGCCCTGCAGCCGGCCGGCGACTTCGATGAAGAAGACAACGCCTACCAGGGCATCGATACCGAAATGATGAAGCTCGGCGGGTTGCAGGAAGCGAGCATCAGCTGGCGCTATGTGGATGACGCTTCACGCCAGTATCTCCAGGCCCATTGCAAGCATCTGCGTATCGCTGCGCACCTGGCGACGGCGCGCATGCGCATCGGTGGCTGGCGCGGTTGGGCGGAGGCCGCGGCTCTGCTGGCCGGCATGCTGAGCCAGTACTGGGACAGCAGCTACCCCAAGCCTGGTGCCTCGGGCCTGACCGCCAAGCGACGCCTGATGGCGCAACAGTTGGAGCGCCTGGGCGAAGCCTTGGCAAAACTTGATGAAAAGGGCTTTGCCGAGGAGTACTACAAGGCGGGCCAGCAGGCGCTGGACACACTGCAAGCCAGCGTCGGCCAAACCCGGCTCGATCCGTCTGTCCTGACCCGGCTGGAAGGCCAGCTCCGGCAGAGGGCGGAGACCACGCGGGCGCCCGAGTTGGCGCAGGCGCAACTGGAATTGTCGCCACGCACGACGGCGGTCACCGAGGCCTTTTTCACGCCCTTTGCCCCGGACCCGGGCAACGAACGTGAAACGCGGCGTTCGCTGCTCAGCCTGGCCGATCTCATCAACCAACAGGATGCCTACGATCCGACGGGCTATCTGCTGCGCCGGTTTGCCCTGTGGGCGCACCTGAGCGCCGCGCCAACGACTCGCAAGGACACCCTGCGTACGGAGCTGATGGCCGTGCCTGCCGAGACTGCCGACGGCTACTGGGAAGCGCTCAAGGCCAATATGGTTGACCCCGTGTTGCTGCTGCGCCTCGAAAAAAGCGTCACCTCTTCTCCCTACTGGTTGCGCGGCAGCTACCTGGCGGCCGGTATGGCTCGTCGCCTCGAGATGCAGAACGTGGCCGAAGCCATCAGGCAGGCCACCGAGCGTTTTTTGGCGAAGTTACCGGCCCTGGCCAAATTGCAGTTTGCCGACGGTCGCCCGTTCGTGGATGGCGAGACGCAGGCCTGGGTCAGTGGGGCCGACGCCTCGGCCGCGAAACCGGGCGCCGGGCAGCAATACCCCGCTCTGCGCGAGGAGCTGCGCCAGGCGCTGGAGACCGCTGGAGTGGAATCCATGCTTCAGCGCCTTGAGGCCATCCAGCACGCGTCGACAGACCCTCGTCATGGCTGCCATGTCATGACCATTACCGCTGAACTGCTGGGCGAGCGCGGGCTGGCCTGGCTCGCGGACGGCCTGTATGCGCGTGCGCATCAACTGATGCTGGGCGTGTCGGCATCGGAGTGGGAGCCGGATCTTTTTGAGCAGCTTCAACAGCATCTGCACTTAGCAACGGAACGCAAGAATTAGGAGCAATCTCATGTTTAATATCTGGTCGAACCTGAAGCGCTATGGCCGGCCTCTCCTGGGCATGGCCAAGCAGGGCATGCCGCTGGCATTGCTGCTGATTCTGGTACTGGCCCTGACGGGCATCTGGTGGCTGGGGCCGCAATGGAGCTGGGGCGAGCATCAGCCCCTGGCCGGTCTCGCCGCGCGTGTCCTCGCGACCCTGGTGCTGCTGGTCCTTCCCTTGTTGGTCTGGGTCAGCCGCCTGCGCCAACGCAACCGCACGCTGGAGGCCGACAGCCACCAGGAGCAGGCGCTGCAACTGGACCCCTGTCTACGCTATGTGCAAGCCCAGGAACGGGATCTGGACAACAGCTTGAGTATCCTCCAGGCCAATCTCAAGGGCCGCAACGCTCTCTACCAACTGCCCTGGTATCTGGTGCTGGGCCAGGAAAACGCCGGCAAGACCAGTTTCGTCAACCGCTCCAGCCAGAGCTTTTCACTGACGGGAGAGGTCAAGGCGAGCAGTCGGCGGATGCAGGAAGACCCCGACAGGCTCTACCGCATTGATTGGTGGATCGGTGACCAGGGCGTACTTATCGATCCGCCCGGCGAGCTGATCAGCCAGCCGCGTATGGCGGCGCCAGCGGATTCGGATCAACCCTGCGAGGAGGGCGATCAGCAAGCCGCTGCGCAACCAGCCGCTGGCTCGGTGCTGCCGGAAGATATCCATCCGCGGTTGTGGGACGGCTTCGTGGCCTGGCTGGGGCGCAACCGCAGCCGGCGCCCGCTCAACGGCGTGGTCCTGATCGTCAGTCTGGTGACCTTGCTCAACCAGCAGCCCAGCGACCGCAAGGCGCTGGCCTCGTTGCTGCGTGCACGGCTGGTGGAACTCAGTCGGCAACTGGGGACTCGTCCGCCGTTGTATGTAGTGCTGAGCAAGTTCGACTTGCTCGAGGGTTTCGAGCCGCTCTTCGCGCGGCTGCCGAAATCCGTGCGCGAAGACATCTTCGGTTTCACATTCACCCTCGATTCGCTGCATAGCTATGACGCCTGGCTCGATGAGCTCGGCGCGCGCTACGACGAGTTCCTCAAGCGCCTGAACGAGCAGGTCTTCGATGCCCTGGCCGATGTCAGCGAACTCGCGCAACGGGAGGCGCTCTATTCCCTGGTCCGGCAACTGACGGGCATGCGCCCCTTGTTGCTGGAGTTCTTGAGCGACATCCTGGGCAGCGATCGCTACATGACCCCGGCGTTGCCGCGCGGGGTCTTCCTGTCCTCGGTCTATCAGCAGGGCGTGCTGACCAACGCCTTTGTCGCGTCTGCCTCGCAGAACTACGACATCCGCGAGCCGGTGCCGAACATGCACCCCAGCGGGCGAGCCATGGTCTACTTCGCCCAGCAGTTGTTCCAGCGGGTCATCTACCCCGAATCAGGCCTGGCGGGAGACAACCCGCGGGTCCTGGCCGACAAAAAGCGAGCCCTGGCCTTGCGCTTCGGTGTCGCCTCCCTGGGCTGCAGTGTCCTGATTGGCGCCTGGTACCACTACTATTCGGTGAACCGCGACAAGGCGATGAATGTGCTTGAGCGCAGCCGTGCCTACAGCACCCATACCATCGACGGCAAACTGGACCCCACTGGACGCAACCTGTTGCAACCGTTGGACCAGATCAGCAATGCGGTGGCCGTTTATGGCGACTACCGAGATGCCTGGCCGGTGCTCGCAGACCTGGGCCTGTACCAGGGTCGGAAAATCGGCCCCAAGGTGGACCAGGCCTACCTTACGTTGCTGTCGCAACGTTTCCTGCCCGCATTGGCCAGTGGTGTGATGGAGCAACTCGACGGCCCGGCCGTGGACGGCGATGGGCAATTGGCTGCCCTGCGGGTTTACCGGATGATCGAGGATCGGGCAAATCGGCGCTCGCCTGTGGTCGAGCGCTGGATGGGCGAGCAGTGGGTGCGGGCCTTTCCCGGTGAGGACCAGGTGCAGCGCGCACTGATGCGGCACCTGGACTATGCGATGAAATACGCCGATACCCGGCTGCCCCAGTATCAGGAACGGGTCTCCGTGGTGCAGCGCGAGTTGCGGCAGATCCCGCTGCCGCAGCGGGTGTACATGACCATGCGCCGTCAGGCCGGGGAAACCCTGCGGGCGCCGCTGGATTTGCGCAACGAAATCGGTCCGGCGTTCGATGTGGTCTACAAGCCCGATACAGTCGGCAGGGGCAAGAAAGGGCAAGCCACCGCCGATGGTCGTATCGACGCGTTGCTCACGGCCAAGGGCTACCGCAGTTACTTCGCCCCCCACAGCGAAGACCTCACCGAGCTGGCAATGATCGATCAATGGGCCCTGGGCGAGCGCCGCAATATCGATTATTCCGACGCCGACAAGCGTGCGCTGGCCGATCGAATCCGGGCCATCTACAGCCGTGACTACATCGACACCTGGCAACAGAACCTGAATCAACTGGAGGTGCGTGATTTTCAGGACATTGCCGAGGCGGTCAACGTGCTGGCCAGTGTCACCAGCCCGGCCGCGCCCCTGCGCCGCCTGGTGGAAACCGTGCGCGACAACAGCGAACTGGGTGCCCGCGCCTTGAGCGCAGTGGCGTCCGACAAGGAGGCTGTCTCCGGCCAAGCCATGGCGATGGCAGACAAGCTCGCGGGTGATACAACACAGGCAGAAGCCACGCCCATCATTGGCATTGCCCGGGCATTCGCGCCCATGAGCCAATTACTGGAGGCCAAGGGCGAGCGTCCGTCCTACCTCGACGAGACCATGCAAGCCATTGGCAGCGTGCAAGACAAGGTGCGAACCGTCCACGACGGCCCGGACCGCGGCAAGGCGGCACTGGCGGTGGTGCTGGAACGCTTCGGCCTGAAAGGCCCCGACCCCATCAGCAACCTGCAGCGGATCGCCGCCGGCCTGCCCGAACCGCTGAACCGCCAGGTAGGCAAACTGGCTGATGAATCATCGCGGGTCATCCTGGTGGAGGCACTGCGGGAACTGGAGCGACGTTGGGAGACGGACGTCTATCGCTTCTACCGTGAGCGCCTGGCCAGCCGTTATCCCTTCAGCCCGGCCAGCCGCGAGGAAGTGGCGCTGGATGACTTCACCGCGTTCTTCGGCCCGCAGGGACGCCTGCAACAATTTCGCGAGAAGTACCTCAACCTGTTTATCGAGGACAATCTGGAAGCCCTGTATTCCGAGCGCCTGGGTGGCTACCTGGTGCGCACCGACGTACTGACCCAACTGGAAGCGGCCGAAAAAATCCGCGATGCCTTCTTCAACAACCGTGGCACGCTGGGTGTGCAGTTCTACGTCGAACCACTGGGCATGGCGCCGAACAAACGCAGCAGCTCCTTCAGCGTGGAAGGGCAGTTGGTCACCTACAACCACGGCCCCACCACCAGCACGGCGCTGATCTGGCCAAACACCCTGGCCCCCAGCAACGAGAGCCGCATGACGCTGGTCAACGCCGGCGGCAGCAGCAGTGGCCTGGTGTACCGTGGCCCCTGGTCGCTCTATCGCCTGCTGAGCCAGGCCCGCCTGCACGGCGCCACCAGCACCAGCGTCGACATCAGCTTCGCCGCACCGGATGGCGGCGTGCGCTACCGCATCAGCACGGAAAAGGCGAACAACCCCTTTTCCCAGCCGCTATTCAAGGGCTTCTCCTTGCCGCAAACGCTGCTGCAGGATGGATTGCGCAAGAGCGCGGAGAGCGGGTTACAGCCAGAGCCACTCTCGGGTAAAGGCAGCGAAGCTGGCGCCGCCTAAAAAGCGCCAGGGCAGCAGGGTAGAGATAACCAGGTGCGTACGACCCATCAGGCGCACCTGGGCCGAGAGATTCAAATCAGGTAGCACGAGTATGGCGTCCGGTTACTACACCGGTCGCCATCACCTTTAACCAAGCTATTGCCATGACGAGTTTTGGTACTTTTCACGTGCTGTCGGATGCGCGTCGCAAGGTCTAAGGGTGGGTATGGGAAGTGGTTTTTTCTGTAGGAGATTTCACTTTTATTTCATCCGGTAGAGCCAGCTCTTTCGTGCGTTAACTTTCACTTTTCAAACAGTCATATCTAGCGGGTAACCTTATTTTTCTCTCCTGAAGGAATCCTTGGGTTGGCCGTATGTTTTTGGTTGTATGGCGAGTGCTTCGTGGTCCGCTCTGAAGTATTAATTAGGTCTAAGTTCGGAACGGCTTAGAAGGGGCAAAGCTTTCCTAAACAGGGCTGCTAGTCGAGCGGCATGTCCATTTCGTTAACGCGTTGCTCCATTGATTTCGACAAGCATGAAGTATCGGCGCCGCATGAGTTTCTCGTTTTCAACCATTTATTTTGTTCGTGTCGTACACGACTCACATCATTGGGGATCTCGTTCTTCATGAAATTCAGAAGCGTGTTGTAGGCTGCTGCCACACTCTTATCAAGGCCTGCAAGCTCGTGAGATTTGCATATTGCTATTTCGGCATTCAACCTTGCTTTCTCACAAGGAAATGAGGGCGTTGGTTTAGTGTTTGGATGTATTTTTTTGAGAATCAATATTGTTTGATCGTACCAGCGGAGAGCAATTTCATCTTCTTTAAGAAGAAATAACCAAGCCCCATTCGAAAAGCGTTCGCTAGTGTTTTTTGCGGCAGAAATTGCTCCGTTCCAAGCACCGTCTGAACAGTTGATTTTAATAAATTTTGCATTTAGGTTTTTAGGGATGTCTAGCTTGTAATGTTCAGCTGCTGATTGGTCGGCATGCTTGCCATAACCCAAAAGGGCATTCAGCATCTTGCTGACATTTTTGAATTCGACTTCCGCTCTGGGGGCATTGCAAGGTATCGATTTTTCTGGTGTGTTGTTTGAAATGTGTGATTTTTCAAAGCTGATTATTCTCCACTGAAGTAATGGGGAGTTCCAGCCGTAATGAAAGGTGCGCCCTGAACTTGTGTCGAGGTGGACTTCACGGACTTCCCATTGGCCTAGCAACTCCTCAGGGATTGCTGAAGGTGCCGCAGATGCGGCGCCTGTAATAAGTAGCAGAATGTAGAGAGTTGTTTTTTGTAGTTGGGATTTTATTTTAGTAAGTGGTCGGCTTATAAGGCGTTTGAAGATGGTCGGTAGATTTTTCATGAGCCTCATAGTTTCCCCTGTAAGTGAACTGACTTCGCTTTGAATAAGTATAATTTGTCCGAAAAAATATCTCTGCGCTTCTTGCTTTTAAAAGGAAAGTAATGGGGGTAAGTTTCGATTGGTAGCAAAGAATATTGTGCGGATTACTCTCAATCGTCGATTTTTCCTGGTTGTTGCTTCTAGTCGAATGCTAAAAGTTGTTCCAGTCTCATTGTCATTGCCTTTTCGAGACATGATTGATTCTCGCCGCATGCGTTACGCTGCCGTAGCCAGGCCTTTTGTTGTTGTCGTACCTCCAATACATCATTTGATTCACGTAGTGCCTGGTTCAAAAGCAAATCAAAAGCCGAGGCAATGCTTTTATCTAGACCGGACAGTTCAAATGATTTGCAGATTGTAATTTCAGTGATGTGTTTCGATTGCTCACATGGAAAAGAAGGCGACGGTTTGGATGATGGAGGGATTTTGGAAAGTCGCAAAAGAGTTTCGTCATGCCAGCGTATTAGCATATGTTTTTTATTGATAATCAGCAGCCACGAACCATCGGAGTTCTCTTTTTTTGAAGAGGGATACGAGGCACCAAGCAATTCATTCCATATTTGATTTTCGCACTTTACTATGATGATGTCGGCTTGATGGTTTTTCGGGAGGTTTAATTTGTAGTCGTCAATTGGCGAGTTGCGAGATTTTTCTCCATATCCGCCAAGATTGCTTTTCAAGTAGTTATCTAGGTGAACACGCTTTTGGGTGGTGCTAGGGTTGTTGCATTTTGTGGTTGTGTTCAATTCGGCGCTTGTTATTTCTTTTCAGAGAATGTGAATATCCTCCATCTAAGTAGTGGGCTGTTCCATTGGTAATAGGGCTTTCTACCTGACTCTAAATTTGTATGCGCGTGAGAAACCTCCCACGTTCCAAGCAGGTCTGTTGCAAAGAGTTCGGCCACCGCAGTGGACGAAAAGAATAAAGGTAAGAGCAATATATAGAATATCTTGATGATGCTCTTAAAATCTAGGAAAGGGACTCGTAGAAGGTGGCTTTTACTAGTCATATAATATCTTATAAAAATGTCTTTTTAGGTTTGTAGTTGCTCAGGTCCCATGTGGCGTGTTATTGGCTAAAATCAGCTTTATTGAATGGGGCGGTTGTTCGGGTTTGTAATTTTATAAAGTATGGTTTTTTATTATCGGTGCTAAAAGGGTTGAAGCCTACTCCCCATACTGCTCTTATTTGATGGTGTTCATTTTTCAGGGTAACGAGCCTTTCATTTTCGGAATATTGATTTATGCCGTATTCATTTTCAACCGTTCCACTGGAAAACCTAAAAAAATCTATATTTATTTCGTTTTTTCTCTCGCCAATTGATGCTGTACAAATGATGTCTTTGTTTGTTTGGAAACCATTCCAGGTGATTCTGCAGTTGCCGTCATTTGAAATGGAAAGCTTTATTTCAGTTATAACTGATTGCTTCCCATCGTAAAAACTCTCCTTGTAGAGGTATTCGCCTCTCCAGTTAGATAGGGAGGCACCGTCTCCGAAAGCTGACGATGTCGTTAAGAGGGCTAATAGGAGCGGTCTTGGCGAGAATATCGAGCGAACAAAGTGTTTAAGCAGTAAGCGGTTAACTAAAAATTTCATCCGAAATACCCCGGGCTCATTCCCTTGTTATATTTTTCGCGTACTTTTACCGCAGCTTCACGTTTGGTGATAAATCCATCATTGTCTTCATCTAGTCCGCTGTTTTGTGAATATATCTTGGTTATTATTTTGTTTCCTTTGCTGTCAAGTTTTTCCTTGTTGTTGTTATCCTTGGCATATTTTTCTGCAATAGTATAGGTGTCTGGCTTTCCTACCGCTCTCTGATAGAAAATATGCATGTATACGTCTTCTATGTTGTTCATATTTACTTTGCTTGGCAAAAAAAACAAATAGACATAGTCCAGTTGATCCACTGGTGATAGCCTGGAGAGCTTATCTGTTGTTGTTCCAAGACTTGCAGCTGTGCTTGGCATAAATTGTATTAAGCCTGTGGCCCCGCTACCCGCGGCATTTTTTATGTCGGCCCTGAAAGTTTCGCCGGTTTCAAATGCCATGCAAGACATTAAATAGTCAGGGTTTAGGTTCAGTTGCTCAGATATTTCTATTACCTTTTTCTTGAATTCTAATGTTACCTTTTTTCCCCAAGCAACTAATTGCGCCTCACATGCGAAATTGCTGATGAATGACACTGGATGAATATGAAAAATAGAATCTTCTTTTGGAAACCTGGCTATCTTCCCCGACACCTCATCCCACCAAACCAACTCCCCCATGCGCTGCTTTTCACTTTCCCAAGCATCCCTATTTGACGGAAGAATCTCGGCATCATAGTGCACCCAAGCCTGAGGGGCGGCTTTCCACTCGGTGGGGTAGCGCAGGATGATTCGGGACAACCGTTGCAGCGTGCTGCGGCTGCGTTGTGCGGCTTGCAGTTCGCCCAAGGTCAGGGCGCCATCGGGGTGGCTGTCGAGGGTGTCAAAAACTTCCTGCAGGGGGGTATCCAACTGGTTTTTCTGCAGCGCTTTTTCACCACGTTGGAAGGCTGTCATCTCTGCCAGGGTCAGGAAGTAGCTGCCGTAGGCTGGCGTCTGGGACTCGGATTCGATGACGGTGAAGTCCACCCATTCGTGAGGCGAATGCAAGCTGATGCCGGGGTGGTTTTCTTCTCCGAGCCAGCCGGTGGCGGAGGTTGTGGCGTCTTTCAATTGCACCTGCCACCAGCGTTTTCCCGCTTCATCCAGGGCACAGCCGATGGGCTCGCTGGCAGGGTCTGGCGTGGCGGGGCGTGCCTGTTCCAGGGTGGAAATGGCGAAGTGCTGGGCAAAGGCACCGTTTTTGTGGCCGTTTGCGGCAAAGGTCAGGGGGTAGCTGTTCCAGCCCTGCGCCACGTCCGCCAGCAGCAGTTTCTGCTTGCCCAGGGCATGCAGGCCGCGATAGCTGTTCTTGGCGATCCAGATCGATGTCTGGTCGCTGGCATCGACAAAGATGCCGCGATAGCGTGTGGCGCCGGCTTGGCCAGCGGTTCCACGCCTTGCCTCGGCAATGAGGTCGGCAGCGGTATAGGCGCCGGTGTTGGTGTGGCGGTACAGCTTGGCTTCCCGTGCCCCGGTGGGCAGCTTCGCCGTGCGATCGATCCATTGCAGGGTGGCTGCGGGCTTGACGTTGACATAGACCGCGTCGTCCGGCGGGACGCTCTCCAGTTCGATGACCGTGCCTGCACTGAGCAGGCCAGATTGGGCGGGTGCCAGTATGGCGTTGTGTAGCTGGGCGCTGGGTGCCATCCGCAGTAGGGTTTTTTGCTCCGATTTGGCCGATTTCGCGGCGGTTCTGCTCTTTTGCAGATAGGCCGGCAAGTCAGGGCCGACGATGATTTCGTGGTGCAGCATGGGTCGGGAAGAGCCGGGGTCAGCTATTCGTTGATACTCACCGAGGTGCCCAAGCAGCGCTCCCGCTTTGACTTTAAGCGGGGGATTGGGGAAGACGACTTCGTCAAAGGCATCCGGCACCTGACCGTGCGCTGTCAGATTGTTGAGAAACACCCAGCCGTTAACGGCTGCGCTGGTTTCCGGCGCGGCATCGCCTGTTTTTGCTGGAGCCATGTCTCCTTCGATCAGCGCCTGGATCTGCAGCCACTTCTTGTCACGGATCTCTCTGCCAATGATTCTGGCCCCGTGCGGGAGAATGCCGAGGATGGGTGTGGTGCCGGCTGACGGTTTGGCGCGCACCCGCAGTCCGGTCATTCTGGTTGCTGCAGAACCCGCGGTTGCGTCTTGCTTGTCATCGGCCTGTTCCGAGACGCGGTAGACCTTGGCCGTCCAGTAAGGCAGGCGCTTGGTCTGCGCGCCCAGGCGCTCATATTCCTCAAAGGACCGCAGGTGCATGGCCAGGCAGAAGTAGGTCAGCGTGTTGCCAGCGGGGTACTCGAGTGAGTGTCGGGTCAGCACGAAGCCCGAACTGTAGCGCACCTTGTCCGCCATGGGCGGTGTCGCCCGGCCACGCACGTCGAGGTAACGGCGGTTGACCCTGTAAGCCACTACTTCGCCTTTGGCAATGGCGCCTATTCCGTCGCCGAGGGCCAAGGTGTTGGCCATGGCGGACTCGTAGTGAATGCCGCAATGCACGCCCGACGGGCCCAGCGGGTAGTAGCCGCTCGAGGCCATGGTGAGGGCGTCGTAGTAGACGTCGGCGTTGCGTACCTCTTTGCCTGCCTGGTCCTTGAACGGAAACTTGAATGTGGCCATGGCTGCTGCGTTTCCTTAGGCATCGCCGGAGAAAGAGGGGAGGAAAGAAGCGTCCGCTTCTTCACCTGTTGCCACGTCGCTCAACAACGACATCGAGTTGCCCTTGCCACCCCCCTGTTGAGTCATCGGGCCTTTGATGTTGATGGCAACGCCATCCAGGGTGATGCCGCCATCGTGCAAGGTGATGGTGCCGCCGGGGCCGCGCAGACGGACGATTTCCCCGGCCTGCAGGTCGATCACCTGCGAGCGATGTCGAATCGCCTGACCCGCTTGTAGTTCGGACCGACCTTCCACGCTGTGTTGCTGATGGCCGCCGATGCTGACCCAGTGATTGGCGGTGGTCTTGTCGCGGCGGTGGTTGCCGACTTCTTCGGTGCGGTCTTTGCCGGTGCGGATGCTGTGGTTGCGGCCGATGGTCAGGGAGTCGTCCTGGCCGATGTCGTGGCGACGGTCCTGGCCGATGTTCACTTGTTCGTGGTTGCCGACTGTTTCCTTGCGGTCGTGGCCGATAGAAACGCTTTCATCGTGCTCGACCTGTTCGCTGCGGTCGTGACCCACGAAAGTCGTCTCGTCGTGGTTGATATGGATGTTCTGGTCTTTCTGCGCGTGGACGTAGATTTCCTCCTGGTCCTTTTCATCCTCGAAACGCAGTTCGTTGAAGCCTTCGCCCTTGTGGGTTTTGCTCTTGATCGTCATCCGGGTTTTGTGCCGGGGGAGTTCGTAGGGCGGCAGTTGCAAGCGGTTATAAGTGCGGCCGGTGATGATCGGCTGGTCCGGGTCGCCGTCAAAATGGTCCACGATGACTTCCTGACCGATACGCGGAATGGCCATATGGCCCCAGGTAGTGCCGGAGATATTTTGCGAGACGCGGATCCAGCAGGAGCTGTATTCGTCCTGCTTGCCCTCGCGATCCCAGGGGAATTGCACCTTCACCCGACCGTATTCGTCGGTATAGATTTCTTCCCCTGGTGGCCCGACCACCAGCGCATTTTGCGGCCCGTCGATCAGTGGTTTAGGCAGCGGTTCGGCGCGCCATTCGGCGTCGTCCGGCACCAATTCGGCTTGGTAACTGTAGTGGGTTCCGAGTTGCGCCTCGGCGCTTTCTTCAGCCTGGCTGGTGTGCTGTTTGCCATGGTGAACGATGCTGATCGGACGCCAGCCACGGTTCATGTCGTCGCGTGGGTGGCCCGTGAGAGTGAAGGAAATTCCAGGTTGTAGACGCGGATCATCGCCCTCGACCAGGGCCATGCGTGCATCACGCCGATGACCACGCAGACGGTTCTCGGCGAAGGGCTTGCCGGCCTCGTCGAACTTGGCCCGAGCCGGATAATCGTAACGCTCGTACTGGCGGCCTTGGTGATCAAGATCGACGCCATCACGGCTGTGCTGGTGGCTGTAGCGGGGATGGAGGAAGGTGTAATCGCGCTGGGTCTGGCGTGCCGTGCGCACGTTTTCGCTGTAGGCAAAACGGCGTAACGCGGGTTGCGGCTGGTCGCCGCCAGGGGTGGGGTTGTATTGCACGGGCTCATCGCCCACCCGACCGTGGATAAACAGTCGATCGCTGTGAACC
Organism: Pseudomonas sp. CF161; assembly: GCF_000416215.1. NCBI lineage: Bacteria > Pseudomonadati > Pseudomonadota > Gammaproteobacteria > Pseudomonadales > Pseudomonadaceae > Pseudomonas > Pseudomonas sp. CF161. The sequence continues at coordinate 16,229 of NZ_ATLP01000095.1, read as the reverse complement.
AGTTGATGACCTTCGGCACTGTGCCGAAAGGAATAAAAGAACCCTTCCTCGCGCATGATGCGCTCGACAAAGTGGTAGTCCGTATCGCCCGCCTGCACGCAGTACTCGCGGGATAAATGCTCGTTAGTGACCCGTTGCTCGTAGTCCTGAGTCAGACCATGGGCCTTGAGCACCGCCTCGGTAATCTGCGGAACGGTAAGAGTCTGGAAGATGCGCCAGTCGGAACTGAGCTTCAACCGCGCCAGACGCGGCTCGACCACGGCTGAATAGCGTGTGCGCCTGAAGCCGCTGTCGTGCTGGACAAAGGAGGACACCGCTCCATGTACGTAACGCACTGGCGTCTCACCATGCCAAAGCGTCAGCAACGCCGGTCGATCCAGCACCTGCCCGAAGTCGATGGCCGGGTTGGCGCTAGTCAGCTCGACGCAAAGATGAAAGGTCTCGGACAACGCTTCATGCAACGTGAACTCAACAACGTCAAAAGACTCGTTACCAATGCTGAACGTAAAACGCAGGTCGGATTGGGTAGGCATGACAGGCTCCGTTGCAACCGGGGCCAATGCCCGGATCATCGATCAGCACCGCGTCGGCACGGCCGGCGCACTGGGCGTCGGTCGTGCCTTTAGCTGGGGTCAGGATTCCTGCGGTTTGCGCCAGTCGTCCGAGGCTTCGGTGCCGGCGATGGCGTGGGTCCAGGTGATCTTGCGGTAGGCCATGGCGACCCTGATCAACTGGGTGTAACCGGCCTTGCTCGGGTCCTGGGCGTGGGGCAGGGCGGCGTTGATGTTGACGATGGTGGCGTCTTCCAGCTTGGTGGTGAAGAAGTGCTCCTGCTTGCCCTCGGTGGAGGTGCGGTACCACTTCACTTCCACTTCCGGGAGCATCTCGCCGGAGGCCAGGGCCTGGTACAGCAGCGGGGTGGCCTTGTTCAGCGGCGCGGTGAAGATAAACGGCTTGTGTACACGCTGGCCGGAGGGCTGGCCGCTTTGTGGGTCGGTCGGGGTGGCGATCAGGTGTTCGATTTCCTGGACCAGGATCTGGTCTTCATGGCCTTCCTGGTAAACGTTGCCGACGGAGTCGGCGGTGAAGGCGCCCTGGGTGATATTGCCCTGGGTCTTGCCCTGGATACTGATGTAGGCGGGAGTAGACATTGGCTGCTTCCTTGTAGGCTGACGAGTAAGGCTTGATGGGCCGTGATGCCATCGCTGATGACCCGAGCCTTATCGCAAACGCTGTGCCAGCCTTTCTTTTTTCTTGTATTTGTCATTTAAAAACAACGGCTTATGATTTTTATTTGGCCGCTTTTGACGGTCTTTAAACTCGCCAAATGGCGCCAGGTGTTTTTATCGCCGGCTTTTCGGGTCTGTTCTGGCTCGAATGTCGACAACCTATTGAAAATAAAGGAATAAAAATCAGGCCAAGAGTGACCCTGCAAGCCAGATATGGCCCGCAGCCAGGTTTATGCTGAATAGGTCAGGGTTATGGCCGCTGGCTCAAGAAGAAATGCGCGCAGCAGCTTTCCTCATTGTTTGCGATGGCGTTGGCGCCCGGTTTTGTAAACAATGGCGGCCCATTCAAGGGGGCGCCCGTCAGCGCCCCTGTCATTTGTCCAGTTACCGAGATATGCATGCCGTCGATTGCCGATACCTGTTTGCCTCGTCGATTCACGCACGAGGCCACGTCATGAGCGATACCACTGTCGAGTTGATCCAGACCGGGCCCGAGCACGCCGAGCTGATCCGCAACCTCTATCAGTTCTATGCCTACGAGTCTTCAGACTGGGAGCAGGAAGACGTGGAGCCGGACGGGCGTTTTTACATCCACGAGGAGCACTTGGCCCGCTACTGGCAAGAGCCGCAGTGGAGCGCCAACTTGCTGCTGGTCGACGGCTATATCGCCGGTTTCCTGTTGATCGAGGGCAGTGAATTACCGGGGTTGAACGCCCTGGAGTTGGCGGACCTGTTTATTCTCAAACGCTACCGGCGCAAGGGCATCGGCCGCGCCCTGGCGACTCAGGTGCTGACCAGTGGCGAGAGCAATTGGCTGGTGCGTTTCTATGACCAGGACGAAGCCTCCCAGGCGTTCTGGCGCGCGGTGCTCGACGACCTGCCGCGTCCGGTGCAAGCCATCGAGCTGGATGACGACCCGCAGTTGGTGAGTTTTCTGGTGACGCGGGCGGTGCATTGAGTGACCGCCACAGGACTCCGGACGGGCGCCTGTCCATGAGCTCATTGCTGGATGACTGGCTCGCCTACCGTCAGGGTCGGGCTGACTTCGACAAGTCGCATTTTCTCGGGCTGTTCAAGGCGCACCCGGAGGATTCGCAGGTGAGCCGAATTCTGTCCGGCTTTCCCCAGGCCCTGGCCATCCAGGAGCGGGTGCGCCAGGTGCTGGCGGCCGGATCCCTGGAGCGCAGCCTGTATCTGTTGCCGACCCCGGGCACCGATCAGGCCCGGCTCAAGGACGCGGCGCTGGCGTGGTGGCACGAGCAGGCGCGTTTCTGCCTGGCCACGGGCGGCCCCTGGCCGGAGCAGCCCGACTGGCAGCCACAGGTGCAGTGCGTCAGTCGTGATGAGCTGTACCCGTTATTGCAGCACGATGTGCCCAATGCCTGGGTGTTCGAGCATATCGCCGATGCGCTGATCGACGACTTGAAGGACGCCGAGGCCCAGGTGCACGCCTTGCTCGAAGCGCTGTATGGCATCGCGGCCGACTATTACCTGGCCTGGTACATCGCCGCGCCGCTGATTGCCCTGGACATCGATTTTTCCCGCTACTTCGAGTTGTGGCGCCAGGGCGGGATCAGTGTGGTCCTCGAGGATCGGCTGCTGGTGGCCGGCTGAGCGGCACCCGCACCGGCGACCTTCAAGCCACCTGCAACACGATCTTGCCGATATGCTCGCCGCCTTCCATGCGTTCGTGGGCCCGGGCCGCCTCGCTGTAGGGATAGACCTTGTCGATCATCGGCAGGCAGCGGCCGGCCGCCAGCGCCGGCCATACGTGCTGCTGCAGGTGCGCGGCGATGGCGGCTTTTTCGGCGCCGGTGCGCGGGCGCAGCAGCGAACCGGTGACCACCGCGCGCTTGCCCATGATCGCCATCAGGTCGATGTCCTTGGCCCGGGCGCCGCCGAGAAAGCCCAGCATCACCAGGCGCCCTTCGAGGGCCAGGGCCGCGACGTTACTGTTGAGGTAGGAGCCGCCCATGATGTCGAGAATCACATTCACCCCCTGGCCCGCGGTTTTTTCTGCGATGACCTGGGCAAAATCCTGCTCGCGGTAGTTGATCGGCTCGGCGCCCAACTGGCGGATCACCGCGCATTTGTCGGCGCTGCCGGCGGTGGCGAAGGCCTCGATGCCCAGCTCCTGGCACAGCATCAGCGCGGTGGTGCCGATGCCGCTGGTGCCACCGTGAATCAGTACCCGCTGGCCCTTGTCGGCGCCGCCGATGCTGAACAGGTTGGCCCACACGGTAAAGAAGGTCTCCGGAATCGCTGCGGCCTGGATCCACGACAGGTCACCGGGGATCGGCAAGGTCTGCCCGGCCGGCACCGCGCAGTACTGGGCGTAACCGCCACCATTGGTCAGGGCGCAGACCCGATCGCCGAGGGCGAACTGGCTGACGCCGGTGCCCAGGGCCACCACTTCACCCGCCACCTCGAGCCCGGGGTTCGGGTTCATTCCGGGTTTCATCGGGTAATGGCCACTGCGCTGCAGCACATCGGGGCGGTTGACGCCGGCGGCGTGCACGCGAATCAGCACGTCACCCGGGCCCGGCGCCGGCAGCGGAACCTCGCGCGGTTGCAGCACGTCGGGGCCGCCGGGTTCGGTGATTTCAATCAGGGTCATGGTCTGGGGCAGGTGCATGTCGATGTCCTTGTGGCAAAGGGTTCAGGGGTGGGACCGCAGTCGGGGCCCGGTGATTCAGTTCAATGCCGGCTCCAGTCGCTCGCGGCGTTGCACCAGGCGCAGCGCCGGTTCCAGCAACAGGGCGATGAGCAGGGCGCCGGCGGCGATGAGAAACAGCAGGGCATGCTGGCCGCCGCTGGCGTTGAAGAGGCTCGAGTAGGCGAAACCGGCGATGGCCTGGAAGGTGGCGAACGACACCGTGGCGCGGCTCCAGGCGATCTGTTGCAGGTGATGCCGGGGGATCAGCTCATGCACCCGGGCCAGGGCCAACGGCACGATGCCCGGCGGAAACGAGCCGAGAATCAGCGCCAGCACCGCCAGCAGGCTGAAGGAACTGGACACCGCCAGCAGGCCCATGGCAATCGCCTGCACCACCAGCACCAGGCGCATGCTCAGCCGGGCGCCCAACTGGTCGGCCAGAAAGCCGTAACTCACCGGGCCGATGATCGCGCCCAGGCCGTACAGGACCCAGATCAGCGCGCCAATGTGCGGCCCGGCGCCCAGGCCGCGAGCCACGTAATCCACCAGGAACACCATGGCCGGCACCAGCCCGGCGGCCATAAAGGCGTATTGAGCGAACAGCAGGTAGACATTCGGGTCGTGGCTGGCCGCGGGCGCCGGGGTTGCGACAGGCGCTGCTGGGGGCTGGTCCGCTGTCGGCCAGGCGAACCAGGTGGCCGCGCTCAACAGCAGCGACAACAGCCCCAGGCCCCACCAGGTTTGTTGCAGGCCCAGGCTCAGCAGCGGTGGCACCAAGGTCCCGGAGCCGGCAATGCCGAGACCGATGCCGAGGAAGATCGCACCGCTGGCCAGGCCCCGACGCGCCGCCGGCACATGGGGCAGCACGGTCGAGGCCACCAGCACCATGATCGCGCCACCGGCAATCCCCGACAGCAGGCGCCAGCCGAAGAACCAGACCACCGACAGCGGAAAACCACAGGCAAAAAACGCCAGGGTTACCGCCAGCATCATCAGGCGCAGGGCGTGGGTGTTGGAGGTGTGCCGGGCCAGGGGCCGGCCGAGCAAGGCACCGAGCAGGTAGCCCACCAGGTTGGCAGCGCCCAAATACACCACATCGCCTGCGGAAAACCACTGGGCCTGGATCAATGCCGGGATCAACGGGGTGTAGGCGAACCGTGCCAGGCCGATGCCGACCAGGCTGGCGCAGAGGCCGGCGAAGATTGGCAGCCAGATGGCCTGGCGCCGGGCGTCCGGGGCAGCAGAGGGGCTGTGCATGACAAAGGTCCTGTGGGTTGATTCAGGCGCCCAGCATAACCACCCTGAACGATGCAATAATGCTGCGATTTCGCGCGGTTGTGATGCGTATATGCATCACGCTTGAGAGCGCATTAGGAGCAAATCAATGAATTGGGATGACGCTCGGGTGTTTCTGGCGGTGTGCCGCGAGTCGACGCTGCGCGGTGCGGCAAGGGTGCTGGGAGTGGATCAGGCCACGGTCGGACGGCGCGTCACGGCCCTGGAAAAATCCCTGAGCGCGACCCTGTTTCTGCGCACCTCCGACGGCTATGCCCTGACCGCAGTGGGGGAAGCGGCGTTGCAGGCGGTGGAGAAAATGGAGCATTCGGCCCTGGAGCTGGAGCGGCAGATCCAGGGCCTGGACGATCGCCTGACCGGCAGTGTGCGGGTCAGCACCACCGACTCTCTGGCCATTGATTTCCTGATCCCGGCGATGGCCCGCCTGCATCAGCGGCACCCCGAGGTGCGGGTGCAACTGGACGCCTCGACGCAGATCCTCAGCCTGGCCAAGCGCGAAGCCGACATCGCGGTGCGCAACACCCGGCCGGATAACCCGGACCTGATCGCCCGGCGCATCGCCCGCTGGCCGGTGGGGCTGTTTGCCTCCCGGGCGTATGTCGAGGCCCACGGCGTGCCCGAGCCGGGTTCGGCGTTCGCCGGGCATGACCTGGTGGTGTATCAACCCTATCTGCAGGGCAACAAGGACCTGACCCTGGTCGCGGAGCCCATGACCGGCGGGCGCATTGTCGCCAGCCTCAGCTCCAGCCTGCTGGTGCGGCGCTCGATTGGTGCCGGTCTCGGCCTGGGGGAGATCCCGGTGCCCATGGGCCAGCGCGACGGCCTGGTGCGGCTATGGCCGGAGCGCAATCGCGCTACGCCCTATGACGTATGGCTGGTGACCCACGCCGACTTGCGCCACACGGCAAGGGTGCGGGCAGTGATCGAAGACATCGTCGCGGTGTTTGGCGAGGCCGGCGGGTAGGGGGCAACAAGTCAGCACATCGCTGCAATTAACTCATTGCCCCAGGGCGCAAGATCGAGGGCATGGGGCGGTCCGAAGGCGGGCTGCCTGTTTCCACTCGATCAAGGGTAACGGCATGAAAAAATCTCTGGTGGGCACGCTCGGCCTGACGCTGGCATTGGCGTCCGGTATCTCCCTGGCCGAGGCCCCGGCCCAGGTCGGCACCCAGGTGCCGGGTTACTTCCGCCTGGCGGTGGGGGATTACGAGGTGACGGCGCTGTTCGACGGCTATAACGACCTGTCGCCGACCTTGCTCAAGGGCCTGAGCCAGAGCAAGATCCGCGCGCTATTGGCCCGGCGCTCCATAGAAACCCCGGGGGTGCAGACCGCGTTCAATGCGTTCCTGATCAACACCGGCAAGCAGTTGATCCTGGTGGACACCGGCGCCGGCCAGTGCATCGGCGCCACCGCCGGCATGCTCTCGGCCAATATCAAGGCTGCCGGCTATGACCCATCCCAGGTCGACAGCATCCTGCTGACCCACCTGCATCTGGATCACGTGTGCGGCCTGGTCGACGCCGGGCAGCAGCCGGTTTTCGCCAAGGCGACGGTGTTCGCGGCCCAGGCCGAGGCCGCCTACTGGCTCGATCCCCAGGCCCTGGCCAAAGCCCCCGAAGGCGCCAAGGCCTACTTCAAGATCGCCCAGGACTCCACCGCGCCTTATGTGGCCGCCGGCCGCTTCAAGACCTTCGCCCCCGGCCAGTCGCCGGTGCCCGGTGTCGACGCCGTGCTGGAACCCGGGCACACCCCGGGCAGCACCACTTACCGCTTCACTTCCCAGGGCCAGAGCATCCTGTTCATGGGCGACCTGGTGCATAACCTGGCGGTGCAGTTCGAGCATCCCGAGGTCTCCATCGGTTTCGACGTCGACGGCCAGCAGGCGATCCAGAGCCGGGCCAAGGTCTTCAGTGCCGCCGCCGCGAGCAAGACCTGGGTCAGCGCGGCGCACCTGCCGTTCCCCGGCATCGGCCACATCACCGCCCAGGGCAAGCAGTTCCAGTGGGTGCCGGTGGAATACGGTCCTTACCGGCGTGCAGCCAAGGTGCCGCTGATCGAGTAGGGCGCGCAGCTCCCCGGGGCAACTGTTGGCCTGGCAACAGCGATTCGGCAATTTGCCCGTCCACGCCCCGTGCCTGCCGCCACGGGGTGTTGATTATCGGTAGCGCGAGCCCGGCGCAGAGCGGCCGCTGCCGTGGCCTGGGGGCGCAGCAACAACGACTGCCAGGGTTTGGGCATGGCCTGTGCAATGGCTTGCCGAGGATCATTCCCCCGCAATCATTGGAGCTACCTGGATGCCTGACGCCGTTTCTGTTTTTTCGCGGTCGCGCCTGACTGCCTCATGGCGCCTGCTGGCGTGTGCCCTGGTGGCCGCCAGCCTGGCCACGACCGCCCACGCCGACGACAGCGATGTCCCTTCGCTGGCCGGCAAGCGCATCGCGATCAGCATGACCGGCACCAGTCACTACTTCGACATCAAGGCCTTCCAGGCCCAGGTCGACGAGGTCAAGCGCCTGGGCGGCACGCCGATCACCCTGGACGCCGGGCGCAACGATAAGAACCTGGTCAATCAGTTGCAGACCGTGGTCACGCAAAAGCCCGATGCGGTGATCCAGACCCTCGGCACCCTGAGCGTGATCGACCCCTGGCTCAAGCGCATCAGCAAGGCCGGTATCCCGCTGTTCACCATCGACGCACCGTCGCAGTACAGCCTGAACAACACCACGTCCGACAACGTCGCCACGGGCAAGGCCCTGGCCGAGCAGTTGATCAAGGACGCCTCGGGCCAGGGCAATATCCTGGTGTTCAACGGTTTCTACGGGGTGCCGGTGTGCGCCATCCGCTACGACCAGTTGAAGCTGGCGCTCAAGGATCAGCCGAACCTGAAAATCATCGAGCCCGAGCTGCGGGACGTGATCCCCAACACCGTGCAGGACGCCTATTCGCAAGTCTCGGCGCTGCTCAACAAGTACCCCAAGGGCAGCGTGACCGCGATCTGGTCGGCCTGGGATATTCCGCAGCTGGGCGCGAGCAAGGCCCTGGTGGATGCCGGCCGCACCGAGATCAAGACCTACGGTGTGGACGGTACGCCGGAGGTGCTCGACCTGCTCAAGCGCGAGCATTCGCCGATCGGCGCGGTGGTCGCGCAACAGCCGACGCTGATTGGCAAGACAGCGGTGCAAAACGTGGCCCGCTACCTGGCCGGGCAGCGCGACCTGCCGAAGGAAACCCAGGTCGCGACCCTGCTCACCACTGCCGCCAACCTGCCTGAGGTGCTGCAACTGAGGGGCGATCAGTGACCCCAGCCCTGCACCTGAAGGACCTGTACAAGCGCTTCGGGGCCACCCAGGCCCTGGACGGTGCGAGCCTGCGCGTGGAGCGCGGCACGGTGCATGGGCTGGTAGGGGAAAACGGGGCCGGCAAGTCGACCCTGATCAAGGTCCTGGCCGGCATCCACCGCGCGGACGCCGGCAGCCTGAGCATCGACGGCCACGCCTTGCAGGCGCCGACGCCGCGTCAGGTCGAGGCCCTGGGCGTGCACTTTATTCATCAGGAACGGCTGCTGCCGGCCAGCTTCAGCGTCGGCGAAGCGCTGTTTTTCGGGCATGAAATCCGCCGTGGGCCCTTTGTCGATCGCCGCGCCCAGGAGCGCGAGGCGGCGCGTTTGCTGCGCGATTATTTTGATCTGCAGTTCCCGGCCGGGGCCCTGGTCCGCGACCTCGACAGCGCCCAGCGCCAGGTGCTGCAAATCACCCGAGCCTTGCTCGCCAAGCCGAAAATACTGGTGTTCGACGAGCCCAGCGTGTCCCTGGTCAAGCGTGAGGTGGATCAGTTGCTGGGCATCATCCGTCGCCTGCGCAGCCAGGGCCTGTCGATCCTCTACATCTCCCATTACTTGCAGGAAATCGAAGCGCTGTGCGATCAGGTCACGGTGCTGCGCAACGGCCGCGACGTGGCCGTGGTGGACCCGGCCAGCACCAGCACCGCGCAGATCGCGCGGCTGATGGTCAACCGCGACGTCGCTGACATGTACCCGCGTACCCGTGCGGTGCCGGGCGCTCCGGTGTTGCAGCTCAACCAGCTCGGGGCAGGGCACGCCTATGACGCCATCGACCTCCGGGTGCACCGCGGCGAAGTGCTGGGCTTGACCGGCCTGGTGGGCTCCGGGGCCAAGGAACTGTTGAAAAGCCTGTTCGGCCTGGGCCTCCCCGAGCGCGGCGAAATGCGCCTGCACGGCCAGCCCCTGCGCTTGCAGTCGCCAGCGGATGCGGTGCGCCACGGCATCGCCCTGGTGCCCGAAGAGCGCCGCAGCCATGGGGTGGCGCCGCTGTTGTCGGTGCTGGAAAACATCACCCTGGCCAGCCTCGGCACCTTCAGCCGCTGGGGGCTGCTGGACCGAGGGGCGCAGGCCCGGGAAAGCCGGCGCCTGATCGACGAGTTGGCGATCAAGACCACTGGCCCCGATGCGCCGGTGCAGCAGCTCAGCGGTGGCAATCAACAAAAGGTGGCGCTGGCCAAGTGGCTGAGCCGGCACTCGTCGTTGTACCTGCTGGACGAGCCGAGCGTGGGCATCGATATCGGGGCCAAGGTGGAAATCTACCGCCTGATCGCGCGCCTGGCCGAGAGCGGTGCGGCGGTGCTGGTGCTGTCTTCGGACTTGCCGGAGTTGATTGGCATCAGTCATCGGATCCTGGTGATGCACCGTGGCCGCATCGCCGGCGAATTCGACGCGCGTGCCACCGACAGCGAGCAATTGCTCAGATGTGCCACCGGCTCTGGCGAGCGGCCGGCCCAGGCTCCGGCGCACCTGCCTGTAGTGAAAAAGGAAACTGCCGATGTCCCGTCTTGAAGCCCTTGCCCGACCGGCTGCCGAACCGGCGAACCTCCTGTTGCCCAGGCTGGCGCAGCGCGGTTCGTTGCTGGTGTTCGGCCTGATCCTGCTGGTGTTTGCCTTGACCGCGCCAAACTTTATCAGCGCCGGCAATATCGCCAATGTCTTCGCCCAGTCGGCGATCCTCGGGATTCTTGCCTTTGGCCTGACCTGCGTGGTGATCGGCGGTGGCAATCACGTGGTCTCCGGCGGCCTCGACCTGTCGCTGGCCGCCAACCTGGGGCTGTGCGCGGCGGTCTACAGCAGCCTGAACAATCAAGGCTGCGAGGCCTGGCAGGCGCTGTCCCTGACCTTGGCCTGCGGGGTGCTGGTGGGAGCTTTCAATGGCCTGGCGGTATTGCTGCTGGGCCTGCCGCCGCTGCTCGCGACCCTGGCCAGCATGAACCTGGTGGCCGGCCTGGAACTGGTGCTGACCCAGAACAGCGTGCTGCCCACCGAGTCCGCGCTGCTGGAGTCGCTGGCCTTTGGTGACTGGCTCGGGGTGCCAGCCCTGGCCTGGGTGCTGTTGGCGGTGGCGGCGCTGCTGACCCTGTTGATTCAGCACAGCACCTACGGCCTGCGCCTGTACGCGGTCGGCGAATACCCCGAGGCGGCGCGGGCGGCGGGCCTGGGGCTCAAGCGCTATGTGTTTTCCAGTTACCTGATCGCCGGCGCCTGCGCGGCGGTCGCGGCCCTGTGTTCGGCGGCGTTTTTCAGCGGCAGCACCACCGGTTCGGGCGAGATGCTGCTGTCGGTGGTGGCCATCACCTTCCTCGGTGTGGTGTTTTCCCGGCGCCTGACGGCGAATATTCCCGGGACCCTGCTCGCCACCTTGCTCCTGGGCTTTTTGATCAACGGCTTTCAACTGCTGAACATCTCCAGCTTCTGGGTCAATGGCGTGCAGGGCGTGCTGATTTTGCTGGTGGTGGCGTTTTCCGCCGCCGTGGCCAAGCAGGAGGGCCACCCATGAGCGGCCTGACCCTGAACCCGCGCCCGCGTGCCGTGGCCCTGCTCGAGCGCCTGCTGCCGGCGATCCTGCCGTTGCTGGTGCTGGGCATTGTGCTGTTTTTCGCGTTGAGCGCCCCGGGCTTTCTCAGCGTGGGCAACCTGTCGAGCCTGGTGCTCAATAACTTTGTGTTGCTGGCGGTGGTCGCCATCGGCATGACCTGGGCCGTGGCCGCCGGTGGCATCGACCTGTCGGTGGGCACCGCGCTGGACTTTGCCAGCCTGGGTTTTGTGGTCAGCCTGAATGCCGGGCTTGGCCTGGGCCTGGCGATTCTGGTGGCCCTGGCGGCAGGAGCCGGCGCCGGGCTGTTCAATGCGCTGCTGATTGCCGGGCTGCGGATCACGCCGTTCCTGGCGACCCTGGGCACGCTGTTTATCGGCACCAGCGTCCAGCAGTTGCTGTCGGATGGCGGCCAGCCGATCTACATCGCCAAGGACGTGTTGCCCGGCATCAGCAGCCTGTTGCTGCTGGGCATCCCGCTGCCGCTGTACCTGGTGGCGGCGCTGGCCGGTGGTTATGGGTTGGTGCTGGCACGGGGCAGGCTGGGTCGCGAGATCCAGGCGGTGGGCGCGCAGCCGCAGCTGGCGTATTACTCGGGCCTGTCGCCCCGGCGGATCCTGGCCCGGGTATTTGTCGGCAGCGCGCTGGCCTGCGCGGTGGCGGGGATTCTGCTCAGCTCCACGGTCAATGCCTATGTGCCGATGTCGGGTAATGCCTTTTTGATCAACGCCATCGGCGCGGTGTTCATGGGCACCACCCTCAGCCGCCAGGGCCGGCCGAATGTACTGGGCACCTTGTTGGGGGTGCTGTTTATCAATGTGATTGCCAATGGCTTGCTGCTGATCGGCTGGAACTTCTACTGGCAGCAGGTCGCCACCGGCAGCCTGATATTCCTGGTATTGGCCGCCAGCTTCTACCGCCGCCGCAGCCCGTGATGGTCAGCGCAGCCGCGTGCCTCGGCAGCGGCTGCAGGTGGGATTAGGCGAGATAACGTTTGAACCAGGCCAGGGTTCGCTCCCAGGCCAGGTTGGCGGCGGCTTCGTCGTAGCGCGGCGTGGAGTCGTTGTGAAAGCCATGGTTGACCCCCGGGTAAACGTAGGCCTCATAGGTCTTGCCGCCGGCTTTCAGGGCTTTTTCGTAGGCGGGCCAGCCTTCGTTGATTCCGCTGTCGAGTTCGGCGTAGTGGAGCAGCAGCGGCGCCTTGATCCGCGCCACGTCTTCGGTCTTGGGCTGGCGTCCGTAAAACGGCACGGCGGCCGCCAGCTCGGGGTAGGCCACCGCTGCGGCATTGGCCACGCCGCCGCCATAGCAGAAGCCGGTGATCCCGACTTTGCCGGTACCGGCCGGGTCCTTCATCAGCCACTCGACGGCGGCGAAAAAATCATTCATCAGCTTTTGCGGATCGATCTTGGCTTGCAGTTCGCGGCCCTGGTCGTCATTGCCCGGGTAACCGCCTACCGAACTCAGGCCGTCCGGGGCCAGGGCGATGTAGCCGGCCTTGGCCAGCCGCCGCGCCACATCCTCGATATAGGGGTTGAGGCCACGGTTTTCGTGCACCACCACCACCGTCGGCACCTTGCCGCTGGCCTTGGCCGGGTGCACCCGGTAGGCCCGCACCTGGCCATGGCCCTTGGGCGAGGGGTAGGTGATGTATTGGGCAACGATGTCCGGGTCGGTAAAGGCCACTTGCTCGGCCAGCGCATAGTTGGGGCTCAAGGCGACCAGGGTTGCGCTGGCAGTCATGCCCATCAGGGTAAAGGCCGCTGCCCGGTCGAGAAACTGGCGGCGATTGATCTTGCCGTGGGCGTAGTAGTCGTAGAGTTCCAGCAGTTCGGGGCTGAAGTCTTGCGCAGTCAGGCGTTCCATCGGGGTTTCCTCATGAATCGCCCGCCGGCCCCTGGTTGCCTTCACGCACCAGGGACGACGGGCACAGCGTCGGGTTGACTGAGTAAAGCAGCCTTTGCGCAGACGGCAACGCGACTGCACCCGTCGCGGTGCTGTCGGTATCACCCAGGGCGTTTGGTCCAAGGCCCTACCAGTTGTAACTGATGGCCCCCACCAGGTTGCGCTCGTCGCCGTAACGGCAGGCGTTGGCGCAATACAGGTAGCGTTGGTTGCTGAGGTTTTGCGCGCGGGCGCTCAGTTCCCAGTGCTCATCCAGGGCATAGCTCAGGCGCGCATCGAACAGGGCGTAGGCCGGGATCTTGCGGTCGCTGATGCTGGGCTGGGTGTGAGTGGTGCCGTTGTAGCGCACGCCGCTGCCCAGGGTCATGCGCGGCAGGCCGAGGGCGGTCAGGCGATAGTCGAGCCACAGCGCGGCGGAGTGATAGGGCGTGCCTTCGATGCGCGAGCCTTCGAGCAACGTATCGTTGTCGGCGATGATGTGCGCGTCGGTGTAGGCGTAGGAGGCATTGAGGGCCAGCAGCGGAGTCAACTGGGCCTTGGCTTCCAGTTCGAAACCGGTGCTGCGTTCCTTGCCGGTCTGCTCGTCGAAGTCACTGCCGGGGATCGAGCTCAGGACGTTTTTCTGAGTCAGTTGGTACAGCGCGGCGCTGATCATCAGTTCCTGGCCCGGAGGCTGGTAGCGCAGGCCGATTTCGTACTGTTCGCCCTCGGTGGGCGCGAACGCCTGGCCGGCGCTGTCGGTGCCGGCGGCCGGGAGGAACGACTGGCTGTAGCTGATGTAGGGCGCCACGCCATTGTCCGCCAAGTACACCAGGCCGATGCGGCCGGTGGTCTTGCGGTCGTCGGTGCGGCTGTGGACGCCGTCGCGGAAGGTCCGGGTGTCGTTCTCGGCCCAGTCATGGCGCAGGCCGGCCATCACCACCCAGCGCTCGTCGAACTTGGCCTGTTCCTGCACATACAGGCCCACCTGCTGGCTGTGCAGGTCCGAGCCACGGTCGATGCTGCGGTTGACCTGGGGCAGGTTGCCGAACACCGGGTTGGCCAGGTCCAGGGCCGGGGCGGCGCCGCTGAAACGGTGGCTGTCGTAGGTCTTGCGGTAGTAGTCGACCCCGCTCAATAGCGTGTGCTGCCAGCGTCCGCTGCTGAAGTCCCATTGCAGGCTGCTGTCGCTGGTCCAGCCGGTGGCGATGTCTTCCCGGGAGTTGTAGCTGCGCGACAGGCTCGACAGGTTCGGCCCGCTGACCCGGCTGCTGTTGAGGGTGATGTAGTCGTAGTCACTGCGCGACTCGAAGTAACGCAGGGCGTGACGCACTTGCAGTTGCTCGCCCAGGCGGCGCTCCAGCAGATAGCCGAAGGTCTGCAGGGTGCCATCGTAGTCGTCGAAGCCCGGCTCGCCGGCGAACAGATCGTAGGGCACCTTGTAGCCGGGGGTGGCGCTGTAGGTGGTCAGGTTGTAGTTGATCGGCGGGGTCAGGCTGGTCTGGGTGCGCTGATGGCTGGCGAGCAGGGTCAGGCGGGTGTCTTCGTCGATCTGCCAGGCCAGGGCCGGGGCGATGTACTGCTTGTCGTCGTCGATTCCCGAGTACTGGGTGCCACTGTTGCGATACAGCGCCGTGAGCCGGTAGCTGAAGCGGCCCTCGTCATCGAGGGCACCACTGTGGTCGGTGGCCAGTTGCCGGCGCTGGTGATTGCCGTACTCCAGGTTCAACTGGTGCAGGGGCTCCAGGGTCGGCCGCTTGCTGACGCTGTTGATCAGGCCGCCGGGGGCCAGTTGCCCATAGAGCACCGAAGACGCGCCCTTGAGCACTTCCACCCGTTCCAGGCCATAGGGTTCCTGGCCGCCTTCAAACTGGGTGCTCTGCATTTTCATGCCGTCGCGCAGCACGCTGCCGGTGCGCGGGCCGATATCGAAGCCACGCAGCCGGTAGTCGTCGGCCACCCGGCTGTAGCCATTGGGCTGGCTGACCACGCCGGCGGTGTAGTTGAGGACGTCGGCGAGGCTGTCGTGCTGGCGGGCGGTGAACTCTTCACGGGTGACCACCGAGATCGCCTGGGGGATTTCACTGATCGGGGTGTCGGTCTTGCTCATGGTCGCGCTGCGTTGCGCCACCCGGCTGTGGGCCGGGCCCCAGGCATCCTGGGCGTAGGCCAGGCCGGTGACGTCGATGGTCGACAGTTCCAGCGCGGCGTCGCTGCGCGGTTCGACGCTGAGGCTGCCGCTGGCGGTCACCGCCGGTTGCAGCGGCGAGCCCAGCAGCACCTGCTGCAAGGCCTGTTCGGCGCTGTAGCGGCCCTTCAGGGCTGGGGCATTCAGGCCACGGCTCAGGGGCGCGCTGAGGACGATTCCGCGTCCGCTCAGGCGGGCAATGGCGGTCAGGGTCTGGTCCAGGGGGCCGGCCGGCAGGTCGAAGTCCACTAGGTGCTGGCGGACATCGCTGGTGGGGGCGGGGTCGGCGACGCTGTGCAGGGCGGTCAGGGACAGGGCGAACGCCAGGGGCGTCAGGGTCAAGCGATATGGACGGTGCATGGCAGCGTTCCCGTGGGATGGTCGATGCCAGCTATGTGACGCGAGCAGCCGGATTATTAAGGGGCAGGGAAAAATATTTATCGCAGGCTGACCTGAGTCCACCAGCCCAGGTGTTGCTCGACCTTGATCGGCAGCACCTCCTGCAACGAGCGCAGGGCCTGCTCGCTGTCGTCCAGGGCGAACACCCCCGTCACCCGCAGCGCCGCGGCCGACGGGCTGATGCGCAACCAGCCGCGGTGATAGGCGCGCAAGGCGTCGAGCACCTCGCCCAGGGCTTGATCGTGGACCACCAGTTGCCCGGTTTCCCAGGCATTGGCCGTGGCCTGGCGCGGGTCCAGAGGGCGGATGCCCCGTGGCTCGAGCAGCGCGCCCTGGTCGGCGCCGAGGGTCAGCGAGCGGTGGCCGGGGACCGTGAGTTGCACCCGCGATTCCTGGACCCAGACCTGTGCGTCGCGCTCACTCAGGATCACGCTGAAACGGGTGCCCAGGGCACGCGCCTCGCCGAACGGGGTGCGGATCACCAGTGGCCGGCTCGGGTCCGGTGCCACCTGAATGTTCAGCGCGCCTTCACGCAGAATCAGCGTGCGCTGCTGTGGGCTGAACGCCAGGTCGACCCGGCTTTGCGCATTGAGCAACACCCGGCTGCCGTCCTGCAGCAGGAACGGTCGGCGCTGCGCGGTGCCGGTGGCCAGGTCGTGGCCGACCCCGGGCAGCAGGCCGTGGCGCTGCAACCACCAGC
>NZ_ATLP01000094.1:0-65315 GCF_000416215.1 Pseudomonas sp. CF161 | reverse complement strand
CCGCCGCGACAAGACCACCGCCAACCACTGGGTCAGCATCGGCGGTCACCAGGAACACAGCGTCGAAGGCCACGCCGAGCTACAGGCCGGCCAGGCGATTCGCCATCGAACCAAGGTCTACGAGATCCAGGCAACCACCCACCTGACCCTCAAGGGGCCCGGTGGGAGCATCCGTATCGACGGCTCCGGCATCACGCTCAATGGCATCAACATCGTGTTGAAGGGGCCGATGAACAAGCAGGGTGGCGGAGCGGCTAACCCCTTCGCCCTCTCGGGCTCCCCTGTGTCGGGCAAGCCTCTTGACCGCCTGTGTGGACGCCAGCCCGACGGTACCTGCCAGCTGCCTGACTGCAGTTGCCTGGGAGGTCTGGCCAAATGACTCTACCCGCTCCCCCCCAATGCCTGACATTTTTGGGGAAAGACATCACCCCAGACGCGCTTCCCGAAACGCCCTTTCGTTACCTGCTGCTGATGACCATCACGCTGCAGAACTGGGCATACCGCCCGGTGCCCCAGGAAGGAGAACTTCGACCCGCCTATGCACCGGGGGTCCTGGACCTGGTGAAGGAATTCGACAGCTTTGCGCACACGGCGTGGGTCTGGAGGGACACTTCGCTGGACGACCACTTTGACCGAGGGCCGTTGCTGGTGGACGTCACTCAGCAGCCGACGCTGCTCCAGCACGCAATCACCCACTGGGCCCCCATTGGCGGCGCTCTGGTTATCGGCTCGCGAGCCGAGCTTGGTGAAGTCTCGTCGCACCTCAAGGGGCAGGTCACGCTCACCCTGCCTGACCACGGCCAAGCCATCCTGGACATTCGTCCCCACCACCTCAGCGCGTGGCTGGAAGCCCTGGATGAAGACAATCGACACGCCTGGCTTGGCCCCATCAGCACTCTGTTGTGGCGCGCAAATTGGGGCCCGGTGCATGACTGGTATCGTCTTGATCGCCAGGCCGTGCCCGCTCTTGGCATCCCATCCGGCGCGATCTCCTTGCGGCCTCATGAACTCAAACAGTTTGACGCCAATACCCGCGAACACTTCCTGCTCAGCCGCGTGTATGAGGTGCGGGCAATGCCAGCCCACGCCACCCGCAGCCTGGAAGAGGTCCGTCGTTGGGTGGAGCAACTTCTGCAGGTGGCCGATCGGCTGAATATTCACGATGACGTCGACACCGAACAGTACATAAGGCTGTTCGCTCGCAACCTATGGCTTCTCCATAGCGCAGAAGCACGAACCACCCTCAACGACCTGACCGAATCGCCACAGGCCCGCTTACGCCACTTGGCAGCGCTGGTGCAGGCCAAGGAATCCTCCCATGACTAAAAAGAGCGCAGGCAGCGCAACCTCAACGCCGGCGTGCAGCTCACGCGTGCCTATCCTGCCCATTCGATATGCGGTTGTACCCAACGCCAACGGCGCGCCCCTATACCGATACGCCAATTCGGGCTTCAACCTGGAGAAGGGTTTTGCCAAGCTCACTCGCTCCTCCTACACCTTGCGTGCGCTAAGACCCGGATATGTCTATGTCTTCATGAAAGGCCCCAAGGGCGAAAAACTGGTCATCCATGAATACGACGGCGAAGGGCAATACCAGGAACTGACCTACGGAGGTCTGGAGGATTACGACAAAAAAGACAAGTACAAGAAAGGCACACGCATGGGGTGGGTCTGGGCCGATACTTGCCCGGATACTGCCCGGGAGGTGTGGGTAGGCTACAGCCCCCACCTATGGACCAATGCCATGACCGCCAAAATGGCGACGAACCCCAGCGTACGCCAGCGGCATATGCGCCCGCTGGACATGGCCGAGCTGACCTGCGGGGTCAAGTCACCGTCCGGCCAGGCCCATGTCCTGCCAGCCAGCGCCCTGGTGCAGTGGGTTGAAGACTTCAAACCGCGCAATCAACGTCTGCCACTGGAATGGAGCAGCCACACCAGCGAGGACGATCCCCCCATCAGCACCTTCCTGGCCCAGGCCAACCACTATCGCTTCACCCAGCCACGGGTACCGGTCGTGGTCGCGCTCAACGATGCTGAAGGGCTATGTCAGGACCTCGGCCTGTCCGTTTCGGCGTATCAGCACCAGATACGCGATTTAATGCCCGCACAACGCAACCGTCTGCAACCTGGCCAGGACAAAGCCCAGGATGACGCGGGAATCATTCCGGACTGCTTCCGGCTGAACGTGGAAGTTCTGAGTGCGAAAAGCCAGGATTATCACCACAAAAACATGGTGGCTTTGCTGCTGGAAAAGACCCTGGAAAGCATGTACCCGGGCGACCAGCCATCCGCAGCCAGCCTCGCCAGGCTGCGTGAGGAACATCAGCGCAAACAAGTGGGCAATCGCCGGCGGCTCACGGCCTCGGAACTCCACTACCAGGTCACTACCGACGAAAATATCTCCCCCGCAGGTGGCCGATTGGGCCAGCGAATCGATACCGCCAAATTTCACGCTTTCCTGGCCGAACGCAATCAACTGGAGAAACAACTGCGTGTTCGTCTCGATATCGTCGCCACAGCCTGCAGCGATCACGACAAGTGGCTGGCCACGGCCGAAGATAAACACCGAAATGATCCAAACAGCCTCGCGGCCGCCATCGCCTCTTACGACCGTGATGAATTGATTTCCGCACGAGGCCTGGAGACTTCCCTGGCCCTGATGATTCATCCCATGAGCCAGGCCCTGCCAGGCACCGAAGATGAAGACCCGCGCTTCAAAAGGTTGGGCACCTGGATGGACAAGCACGATAGCCCCCTGTATTTCGCTCTAGCTCCATTTAACCCCTTTAAGGACAAAGCAGATGTGGCAGGCGTGCTGTTAGGCGCGGCCGACGGAGTCATCGAAGGTCTATCTGGGCGCTTCCCGGCTGCAGCTGGCATCACCGATCTCACCTCCGAGGCAGTGACCACGGTGACGCTCAAACGCATGCAGGGCAAAACCCGCTGGAGCGCCAGTCGTAATCTACGCCAACAGGTGCTTACCGCCGCCTCCGAAGCCAATGCTGAAAAAGCCTTGGGCTTGCTGAGTGCACGCTACGGTGTTACCGACACTAAGTTGCTCACAAATCCTTTTAGCAAGGAGGTGGAGCATTTTTTGAAGTCAGGAATGAAGGATTTCAATGAAGTCAAAAGCTTGCGCGTCAGCGGCAGCCGTACCGTCACAATTGAGGCGACATTGAGCAAACGGATACGTCCTAACGTCTCATCTCTGCTGACCACCAGCGGCGGCGGTGCTCTGAACATTGCAATGCTCCACTTCAACATCATCGCTTTGAAAAGCGCTTACACCAGTCTCCTCAAAGACCCTTCCTTTGAGTTTGCGGCCGGCTTCGCCTCTGCCATCTTTGGCTTGATCGGAGCCGTGGTGGCGGCCGGTGTCAGCGCACGTTCTACTTATAAAATCCTCGTGTTGCGATATACGGCCAGCGCGCCTGGTATAGCGTTCGGCAATGCGACAATTCGGTTTGTTACCGGCAATCTGTTCAGTCGGCTAGTGGGGTATCCGGCAATTTTGGCAGGCTTCGCATCTGATATAGGTAAGGTTCAAAGGCAAGCCAAAAACGGTGACGAGATTGCTTCGGCATACACCGCTGGAGGTGGTTTGCTCGTCATGCTAGGAAGCGCTGCAATTCTAGAAGGTGGTATGGCTATTGCTGGTGCGACGGCGGTTGTTCCGGTCGCAGGTTGGGCAGCGGCGGCTGTTGTACTTGCGGGCGCAGCTGTTCTTACCGCTGGCGTCCACCTCCACTCGCGAGCGCATGCACGCACTCATAGCCCTATCGAACTATGGGCAGTGCGTGGCGTCTTCGGAACGCGCCAGAACGATGGCGAGAGACGAGATGGAATAGTGCTAGACACTCACAAGAAGCTACCTACATATTCCGGTGGAGTTCGTGAAGAAATCAAAGCTTGGTACGCCAGTTTCTATGCCCCTGTGTTGCTGGCCAAGGCAGATGCCGAGTCCCTCGGTCTCAAGGGTATCGACAGCACCTGGCACAGCAACCTTTTAGCTTGGTCACCACCGAACTGGGGTTCGATTGTCTCGAATCAAGTGGCTACGGCCCCAACCAATGTGGAGTTCGCCGTATTCTTGCGCGGTTACATCATGGGGCAAAGCTACTGGTCTGCGACCTTAAGCAACCCATCCTGTTACATCGTCACCGGCGGATTAGTGCTCCATTTCAAAAAAGAAGTCACCGAAATCTACAAGATGGCCTTGAGCGTCAATTACAAGCCCAACCAGGGACTAGACGAGAGCTCGGACTCCAACGCACTCTTTGAATTGGAGCGATGACCATGGCTATAAAATGGCAGTTTTCACATCAGGCACGAACCGGTGTTCCATCGACCATCCGAGATCAACTAATCAGTGTTGACCAAAACGTGTTGTGCCTACGTAACCCATGGGTCGCTGATTCTATTTTCATGGGAAAAATGTATACAGCCCTCAACATTCCTATGCTTGGCTATCTTTGCTGGGTTTTACTAGAACAAGAAAATTACGGAGTGCTCTTCTGGACACTGCTGACTTGCACCATCATATTCAGCATATTTACGGTTATTCTCTCAGGATATCGCATCTTAATCGTCAAACAACTATCCAACTTCCACTTCAACCGCAAAACAAAAAGAGTCTATTACCAACGCAACAAAACCCTTATCACCTTCGACTGGGCACAAACCGAAGGCGGCATTTTCGTACGCAATGAATTTGGCGGCCGCTCTTTCAGCACCAACTTCGCCCTCGCCTTCGGCCCCCGCCCAGCCGCCGGTGAAGAGAAAGACCGCATCGTCCTCTGGGTCGACAGCAACCATCCCAATGACCCGGACCCGCGTTATATCGCCGAGGTCTGGGAATACATCCGTCAGTTTATGGAAGAAGGCCCGGATAAATTGCCGGCGCCGGGCGAACCCAACTGGTGGTATGTCCCGCTGCACCGCATCTGCCTGACGCCGGCCGAAGCCTGGCGCCACTACGCGCCCTGGCGTACCGGCGAGCCTGGTGAGTTGCAGGGCAAGAAGAACTGGCTACTGCCGATGTGGCTGCTGTTATTCCCCTACAACCTGTTTTCTGCCCTGTGCTGGTATTCCGTCTGCCGTGTGTTCAACGTGCGCAGCGCTCCGCCGCCGCCCGAAGCGCTGGAGCATTGAGCATGGCGATTAATGGGCCGTTCCCGGCAACAAGATGCCCACGTACAGCCTGGCACTGCGCTTGGCACTCAGAACCAATGGCGCAGCCAGTTGCTGGTGGCGCCCTCCTACGTTTAAGCAAAGGAAACCAAACATGAAACCCATCGTTCTCGTCGGTCACGCGCACAGCTGCCCTATTCATGGAGGTGGAACCGTGGTCAGTGGCGCGGGCTCTGCCACGGTCAATGGCAAAGCGGTGGCCCGGGTAGGTGACAAGACCAGTTGCGGCGCTGTTATCCAGAGCGGTTCGCCTGGAACCATCATCGAGGGCCAGGCCGCAGCTCGTCAGGGGGACACCACCAGCCATGGCGGCACGCTGGTCGAAGGTGAAAGTGGTTGGCTCGTGGAGTGACGGCGAACAGGGAATCGACCTTGCCATCGGAAAAGCTCTAAGACTCGCGGTTCTGCGAAAGCTCGCCGCTGCCATCGAGTTCGAGCCAGGTGCAGACCTGGCCCGTCATCCCTGACCAACGTCATCGGCAGACCGCAACCGCGCTGTTTCGACGACGAGGCAGCATTGCAGCGACAACGCTGGTGGGACACCGTGAAGTCCTACCTCTTGCACTACTCACCGCTGTTGCTGGTCGTCGTGATAACCATTGCGCGGGCCATGGCACGCCGAAACCCCTAGTGGCCAGGGATGCCGGGCGGCGGCAGTCCCCATGAACGGCGTGCAGGAGTCACCGACAGCGGTACTGCCCCACCCGGGCAGTCGCCCAGCGAATTCAGATTGCTCTTCACCCCGCACCCGATCACGGCTAACCTTGGCCACCGGCCAAGCCTGCGATCTGCGCTGGCCGACCAAAATGATTTCGGAAGCCGCTGCCACAATGGATATTTCTTCGATTCATCCCCCCCTCACCAGCAGCAAGGACAGTGCGGGCGGGCGCGTTCAGGTCATTGACCGGTCGATTGTGCTGTTGCGCACGCTGTCGGGCCTCAAGCACGGGGCCAGTGCGCTGGACCTGGCGCGGCTGACCGGTATCGACCGCACCACTATCCATCGCCTGCTCAAGACCCTGACCTACTGGAGCCTGATTGAATCCCAGGGCGGCACCTACCGCATCGGGCCGGAGTGCCTGATTTATTCGGCGGCGTATCTGAACCGCCTCAACCTGCGCAAGATCGCCCTGCCCTACGCCATCGAGTTACAGCGGGTGATCGGCGAGCGTCAGGCCATTGTGTCGCTGTCGGTGCCGGTGGGCGATCAGGTGGTGTTGATCGAGCGCATGTGGACCCCGACCACCCCGCTCAACGTGATTGTCGACCTGGCCGACCAGTTTCCCATCGACGGCAGCCCCAGTGGTCGCGCGGTGCTGGCCACCTATGACGCGGCCACGGCCCTGGGGATTCTCGGCGAGGCACGTTATGCCAAAGCCTTGCCGGCCCTGGAGCAGATCCGTGGCCAGCAGGACTTTGCCTTCGGCCATGGCGAGTTCAAGCCGGGGCTGTCGTCGGTGGCCTTCCCCATTCGCCTGGAGGCCGGGCCGGCGATCGGTGCGGTGGTGGTGGCCGGGCTGGAGATGGAGCAGGAAACCCACCCCGCCTCCTCCCTGGCCAGCCATGTACGCCGCGCCTGTGAAGGCATCGCGGCTCAGTTGGGCAACCTCTAGCCGGCAGGGTCAGGACGCCAGTTCCGGCCCCAGCACGGCGAGCAGCCGGTTCTTTTGCACCTTGCCGTAGTGGGAGCGCGGCAGTTCATCGACAACGAACACCCGGCGCGGCACCTTGTAGCGCGACAGCAAGGCGCGGCAGTGCTCCATCAGCTCCTGCGCACTGGGCTTGCCGGCGCCATTGAGCACCACGGCGGCGCACACCTGCTCTCCCCATTCGACATCTGCCAGGCCGAAGACATGGGCATCCTGCACCCCGGGATGGCTCAGCAGGCTCTGCTCGACCTCCCCCGGCTGCACCGACTTGCCGCCGCTGCGAATGATGTCCTTGCAGCGTCCGAGGACCCGCAACTGGCCATCGGCATCGAGCCGCCCAAGATCACCACTGCGCAGCCAGCCGAGTTCCAGGACCCGGGCGCTGAGGACGTCCTGTTGCCAGTAGCCGCTCATCAATTGCGGGCCGCCCAGCAGAATCTCGCCCACGCCCTGGGCATCCGGCTGGTCGATGCGCACCGCCGCCGCGAACACCGGGCGCCCCACCAGGCCCTCGGCCCCGTTGGCGCTGCGCCGGGCAGCCGCCATCTGCGGCGCCGACAGGTAGCAACTCCAGGGCGCCTCGGTCATGCCGTAGAGCACGCTGATGCGCTCACTGAACAGGCTGCACGAGCCTTCCAGCACCTCCCCGGCCAACGCGGCGGCGCCCACATCGAGGCTCTTGAACGCTGGCAACGGCAGCGGCGCAGTGCCGGCCTCACGCAACAGGCGCAGCAGTTGGGTCGGCACCAGGGAACTGAAGGCCACCCGATGCTCAAGCAGTTGCGCGACAAAGGTCTTGCCGTCAAAGCGCCCGCCGAGCACCACCTGGCCGCCACTGAGCAGGTGCGCCAACACCGCCACCGCGGCAATCGGCCATAGCGGCCGCACATTGAGCAGCACATCGCCGACCACCGCGCCGCGGGCCATGACGATGTTCTGCAACACCGCGCACAGGCTGGCATGGCGATGCATCACCGCCTTGGGGGTGCCGGTGGTGCCGCCGGTGTAGTTCAGCGAAGCCAGGGCCTGGGGCGACTGGGCCGGGCGTGGCCTGAGGTCGCCAACGGCCGGGGTGGTCAGGGTCTCCAGGGGCCGACAGTCGATGCCCGCCTGGCGCAGACGTTCCACCAGGGCCAGGTGCTGGGGCGAGAACAGCAGCAGGACAGCGCCGGCATCACGCACCTGGGCCAGCAGTTCATCGGCGGCCAGGGCCGGGTCCAGCGGCACCCGCACCCGACCGTTGGCCATGCAGCCGTAGTCGGCGATCAAATAGTCGAGGCTGGCCTCCGCCAGCAGGGCCACCCGCGCCCCGGGCGCCAGGTGCAGCCGCTCCAGGGCCTGGCCAAACCCGCAGAGCGCCCGATCCAGCTCGGCGAAGGTCAGGCTGCGGGCGCTGGCAGGCTCGCTCAGCGCCGGTTGCTCGGGCCATTTGCCGGCCGCCTGGGCCAGCAGCGTACTGATATCCATATTCACCACCCACTCAGGACGATACGCCCGCTGACCTGGCGCGACTCCAGCAGCGCGTGGGCCTCGGCCACCTGCGGGAACGGCAGGATGCGGTCGATCAGCGGCCGCACCTGGCCACTGTGGATCAACGCCAGGGCCACCCGCAGTTCTTCCAGGGTGGCGCTGCCCGAGCCCTGGACCTTGAGCCGGCGACCGATCAGCAAACCGGGAGCCACTGCCACATTGCCCGGCTGCACATTGCCCAGCACCACCACGCGCCCGCCGAGGGTCATGCTGCGCAGGGTGTCTTCCAGGGTGTGGCCGAGGTTGTCCATGGCCACGTCGACCCCGCGCTTGCCGGTCAGGCGCCAGACCTCGGCGCTGTAGCCCTGCTGGCTGACGATCACTTCATGGGCACCCAGACCCTTGAGCAGTTCGCTCTTTTGCGCGCTGCCGGTGACAGCGATCACCCGCGCGCCCAGCGCCCGGGCCAGCTGGATCTGGTGCACGCCCAGGCCGCCGCTGGCGCCGTTGATCAGCACGGTTTCCCCGGGCTTGAGCGCCGCCTCGCCGTACAGCGCACGCACGCTGGTGGCGATCGGGCATGAGGCCAGGGCGGCCAGGGTGTAGTCCAGGCCGTCGGGCAATTCCACGGCGGAGATTGCCGGCACCCGCAGGTACTCGGCGTAGGCGCCCTCGGTGTCCACCGATGGCAGGCCCAGGGCGCGGCACAGGTCCTGGCGGCCGCGCAGGCAATCGCGGCATTGCCCGCAGAAGCGTCGCTGGTAGATCACCACCCGCGCGCCGACCCGCAGTTGCAGGACTCCGGCGCCGACTTGCACCACCTCGCCCGCCACTTCATGGCCCAGCACCACCCCGGTGTGGGCCCCCGGCAGTTGCCCGGCGCGGTGCAGCAGATCGTGGTGGCAGACCCCCGCCGCATGCACTTTGACCAGCACTTCACCGGCCCCGGGTTGCGGTGTCGGCACCTCCTCGACCTGCAGTTGCTCCGGCCCGCCGAAGGCTTTTAGAACTATCGCTTTCATTTTTTATAACCGTTTGTGACCTGATAAGAATATGTTCATATAACAAACATGTTGTTTGCATTGTGCACATCAATTAAGTTTTCCCCACTTTGACGCCGACCTCAAGGGGCAAAGCGTCTTTCTTTCACAATCGATGAAATCCAAACCATGACAGTCGAGTACCAACACGTTGGCGAAGGGATCCTGGTGGTCAGCCTCAACCGCCCCGAGCGCCTCAACGCCCTGGACAGCCAGGCCAAGCACGAACTGGCCGACGCCTGGCAGCGCGCCCAGGATGACCGCGCGGTGCGCGCCATCGTGCTGCGCGGCACCGGCGAGCGGGCGTTCTGCGCCGGCTCCGACCTCAAGGAAATCCGCGAAACCGGCGAGACCGTCAGCAGCCAGGTGCTGGCCCGTGCCCTGCCCGGCGTCGGCCATGAGCTGAGCAAACCGGTGATCGCCGCGTTGCACGGCCACACCCTGGGCCTGGGCATCAGCCTGGCCATTCATTGCGATTTGCGCATTGCTCGCCACGACACCCGCTTCCATTTCCCGGAAGTGCAGCACGGCATGTTGTCCGGCTTCAGCGCCATCACCTTGCCCAGCCTGATTGGCGAAGCCGCGGCCCTGGACATCATGCTCAGCGCCCGCCAGTTCGAGGCCCGCGAGGCCCTGGCCATGGGCCTGGTGCATGAAGTGGTGGACGACGCCTATGCCCGCGCCCTGGAACTGGCGGCGCAGCTCGCGGCCCATTCCGCCAAGGCCGTGGAATGGACCAAGCGCCTGCTGCTGGCCGAGCGCAATAGCCGCCTGCAGCGGCATCTGGCACTGGTCGACCAGGCCCGACAGGACGTCATGCGCGACCGTTGAGCGCGGCCCACGAAGGCCGCCCGCACCCTCTGCCCATAACGAGAAACACCCACACTTCAGCCTCGCCAGTACTGTCAGGAACTCCCACCACCAGGAATGGAAAGCGGCACCTAAACATTGGAGCCTCACCATGTCTCGCCCGTACACCCGCTTTCACCCCAGGCTCAACCTGCTGACTGCCGGCATCCTCGGCCTGTGCGCCAGCCCGGCGGCCCTGGCCGACGAGAGTGGCGCCCGCACTTCGGCCACCGGCGACACTGCGTTGCAGACGGTCATCGTCACCGGCGCCCGGGACAGCGGCCGCACCGTGGCCAAGAGCCTGGCGCCGATCGATGTGATCAGCGCCGACGACCTGGCCCGTTCCGGCAAGCAGAACCTGCGCGACGCCCTGGCCGCTGCCGTGCCGTCCTACACCAATGCCGCCGGTTTCACCGGTGGCACCGGGCTGTCGGTCAAGTCCGCGACCCTGCGCGGCCTGGGGGGCAACCACGTGCTGGTGCTGGTCAATGGCAAGCGCCGGCACACCACGTCGCTGATCTTCGTCCAGACCGCCGCCACCGCCAGTGGCCAGTCCCCGGCCGACCTCGACCTGATCCCGGTTAGCGCCGTGGACCACATCGAAGTCCTGCGCGACGGCGCCGCCGCGCAATACGGTTCGGACGCAATTGCCGGGGTGATCAACATCATCCTCAAGAGCAACCACTCCGGCGGCAGCGCCAGCGCCCTGTATGGGCAGTACGCGAACCGGGTCGGCGGCAAGGGCAATTTCGGCGCCCGGGGCCAGGGCCAGATCAACCAGGGCTTCGAGCTGCCCAATGAGGGCTTCTTCAGCCTCAGCGCCGACATCGGCGTGCAGGAAAGCTCCAACGTCGCCGGCGCGGTGCCGGATCGCACCAGCATCTATTTCCGCCAGAACGGCCAGCCCGACCCACGGGAAACCAGCGAAAGCCGCTACCGCCAGCAACTGGGCCAGCCGCGCTCCCAGACCTACAACTTCGGCTACAACGCCGAACTGCCGCTGAACGAGGCCTACACCCTGTACTCGTTCTCGACCCTGAGCCACCGCAACTCCACCAGCTGGGGCACCTACCGCACCGCCAACTCGCCGCAGAACATCGTCTCGGTCTACCCGGACGGGTTTTCGCCGCGCTTCGTGGTCGAGGAAGACGACTTCCAGAGCGTGTTCGGCGTGCGCAACGACGACTTGCTGGGCTGGCACTGGGACCTGAGCACCAGCTATGGCTACAACAATGCCAACACCCGCAACGAACGCTCGCTGAACCCATCCCTGGGGCCGAACAGCCCGCGTGACATGGACGGCGGCAACCTGATCGCCAGCCAGTGGACCAACAACCTGGACCTGACCCGGGCCTTCGACACCGGGCTGTTCGCCAAGCCGCTGAACGTCTCCACCGGCCTTGAGTTCCGCCGCGACGGCTTCGAGATCCAGGCCGGCGAATACGCGTCCTATGCCGATGGCGGTTATGTGTTCCCCGCCGGCAGCCCCCTCGCCGGCCAGCGCCCCAACCCCGGCGCGCCCGGGCTGGTGGGCTTTACCCCGGCCGATGCGCATAACTATTCGCGGACCAATACCGCCGGCTATATCGACTTCAGCCAGAGCCTGACCGAGCAGTGGGACATGAGCCTGGCCGGACGTTTCGAGCACTACAGCGACTTTGGCGACACCGGCAGCGGCAAGCTCTCGACCCGCTATGCCTTCACCCCGCAGTTCGCGGTGCGCGGCACTCTCAGCAACGGCTTTCGCGCGCCGTCCCTGCAACAGCAGTACTACTCCTCGTCGCTGACCGCCTGGCGCACCAGCCCGCTCACCGGCCAGCTGGAACAGGCCACCACCCGCTACGTGACCGTCGACGACGCCGCCGGCAAGGCCCTGGGCGCCAAGGCCTTGAAGCCCGAGCGCTCGACCAACTACAGCCTGGGTTTTGTGCTCACGCCGACTGAAAACCTCGACGTCACCCTCGACCTGTACCAGATCGACATCAAGGACCGCGTGCTGCAGACCAGCAA
This sequence comes from Pseudomonas sp. CF161, assembly GCF_000416215.1. NCBI lineage: Bacteria > Pseudomonadati > Pseudomonadota > Gammaproteobacteria > Pseudomonadales > Pseudomonadaceae > Pseudomonas > Pseudomonas sp. CF161. Next base: position 53,104 of record NZ_ATLP01000094.1, on the reverse strand, counting down.
CCTGCAAGGCACCGCCGTGTCCAACCTGCTGGCGAGCAATGGCCTGGACCCGAACCAGATCGTGTCCTACTTCGGCAACCTGGCCGACACCCGCACCCGGGGCATCGACCTGGTGGCCGACTACCGCTATGACCTGGGCCGCTACGGCAAGACCAAGTGGACCCTGCTCAGCAACCAGAGCCTGCAGACCATCGAGAAAATCAAGGAGCCCGAGGCCCTCGCCGGCACCGGGGTCAGCGCGGTGGGCCGCGACCGCCAGGGCAACCTGACCTCGGCCTACCCGAAAAACGTGACCTCGCTGACCGCTGCCTGGCAGCTGGGTGACTTCGACGTCACGCTCAAGGGCACCCGCTACTCGAAAGTCACCGGGCGCAACCAGATCAGCGCCAGCCGCGACGAGGAAATCCGTCCGGCGCTGATCACCGACCTGAGCCTGGGCTACTGGCTCAGCGATGCGGTGAAGGTCACGGTGGGCGGCGAAAACATCTTCGACCGTCGGCCGCAGCAGTTGAACGACGAGGCCAAGCGCTTCTACTTCTTCCCCACCGACAACCCGACCTACAGCTGGTACTCGCCCTACGGCCTGGAAGGCGCGTACTACTTCGCCAAAGTCGACGTGAGCTGGTAAGGGCCCATGAGTATTTCCAGCACCCTGCCCGTTGATGCCCGGCCCAGCGCCGGGACCTCGGTGCCCGAGTTCGACCAGCGCCTGTACCGCAAACTGGCGTGGCGCATCATGCCGTTCCTGTTCCTGTGCTTCGTGCTCAATTGGCTGGACCGGGTCAACATCGGTTTCGCCCACTTGCAGTTCAAGACCGACCTCAACATCAGCGACGCCACCTTCGGCATCATCGTCGGCGTGTTCTCCATCGGTTACCTGCTGTTCGAGATCCCCAGCAACCTGTTGCTGGAAAAAATCGGCGCCAAGAAAACCATGACCCGGATCATGATCCTCTGGGGCCTGGTGACCATCGCCACCGCCTTCGCCCAGACCCCGGCGCAGTTTTATGTGCTGCGGGTGCTGCTGGGGGCGGCCGAAGCCGGGTTCTTCCCCGGGGTGATCCTGTACCTGACCTACTGGTTCCCGGCCAGCCACCGCGCGCGGATCACCTCGCGCTTTATCATGGCGATTGCCGTGTGCGGGATTATCGGCGGGCCCTTGTCGACCTCGATCATGAGCCACTTCGCCGGCATCGCCGGATTCACCGGCTGGCAATGGCTGTTCGTGATCACCGGTATTCCGCCGGTGCTCGCCGGGCTGTTCGCCTGGTACTGGCTGGACGACAAACCGGCTTCGGCCACGTGGCTGAGCGCCGCTGAAAAGCACGCCATCGAACAGGCCCTGGTCCGCGAGCGGCAACAGCGCAAACCCGGCGGCCACACGCGCTTTGTCGAAGCCCTGAAGGACCGCAAGGTGTGGTTCATCACCCTGGCCTACTGCCTGACCATCATGTGCACCGGCAACGTCACCAATATCTGGGCGCCGTCGATCATCCGCGATTCCGGGGTCAGCAACCTCGGGCAACTGGGGTTGCTCTCGGCCTTGCCCTATGTGGTCGGCGTCAGCCTGATGCTCTGGGCCTGCCGCCATTCGGACCTGCACCAGGAGCGGCGCTGGCACTTCGCCCTCGGCGGCCTGGCGGCGGCCCTGGCGATGCTGATTCTGCCCAACTTCCTGTTCAGCCCGTATTCGGCGATTGCCGTGCTGACCCTGATGACCAGCGGCTACCTAGTGGCCACGGCGATTTTCTGGACCATCCCCACCTATTACCTGTCGGACCACGCCAAGGCCGCCGGCCTGGCCCTGGTCAACTGCTGCGGGCAAATCAGCAGCCTGCTGACACCGATCATGATCGGCGCGATCAAGACCTCCACCGGCAGCATCAGCCTGGCGCTGTACATCGTCGCCGGCCTGGTGGCCTGCGGCACGCTGATCCTCTTGCTCGGCGTGCCGCGGCACGCCCTGCGCGACGCTTCCTGACTTTTTTTGATGGACACTTCCATGACCGATTACCTCGCCCTGGCCCAGCAGTTGGCCACCCAGATTCAACCCGGCGCCGCCGAGCGCGACGCCGGGCGGATCCTGCCCCATGCCCAGCTGGACCTGATCCGCGACTCCGGCCTCGGCGCCGCCCGGGTCCCACGGGAGCTGGGCGGCGGCGACGTCAGCCAGTTGCAGGTGGCGCAGATCTTTATCGCCCTGGCCAAGGCCGACCCCAGCGTGGCCCAGGCGCTGTTTCCACACTTCGCCACGGTCGAGCACCTGCGCCTGATCGCCAACCCCGAGCAACAGCGCCAGTACCTCGGCGCCTTTGCCGAACGCCAACTGTCTTCGGGGGCGATTGCCGAGCGCAGCGGCACCTTTCGCGGAGAAATCCACACCCGCCTGGAGCGCCGTGGCGAACACCTGGTGCTCAATGGCAGCAAGTTCTACAGCACCGGTTGCCTGTTCGCCGACCTGCTGAAAATCCAGGCCGTGGATGAAGCCGGCAACGCGCTGTACGTGATGCTGCCGGCGGCGACGCCGGGCATCACCCTGCTCGACGACTGGGACGGCATGGGCCAGCGCGTGACCGCCAGCGGCAGCACCCTGCTGGAGGACGTGGTGGTGCGCCCGGAGCAGGTCATCCCCCTGGCGCAGTGGTACCAGCGGCGCAATTACATCGGCGCCAGCGCGCAGTTGATCCATTGCGCGATCGACATCGGCATTGGCCTCGCGGCCCTGGACGACGCGGTGCAGTGGGCGCGGACCGGCTCGCGCCCGGTGCGCGAAAGCGGCGTCGACCAGGCGCGCAACGACCCTTATATCCTGCACACCGTGGGTGACCTGGCGGCCCGTATCCACGGCGCCGAGGCCCTGGTGGAAAAAGCCGCCGGCGCTGTCGAACTGGCGGCCCGCAGTCAATTGCTGGGCCTGGCCGAGGGTGAGGAACTGGAGGCGATCCTGGTGCGCTCATCCATCGCCGTGGCCGAGGCCAAGATCGCCTCGACCCGCGCCGCCCTGCATGTCTGCGAACGCCTGTACGAGGTTGGCGGCGCGGCCACCACCCAGTCGCGCTACAACTTCGACCGCCACTGGCGCAACGCCCGCACCCACACCACCCACGACGCCCTGGCCTACAAGTACAAGGCGATCGGCGACTACCTGCTCAATGCCCATTCACCGCCCATTGCCTTCACCTACTGAGGCCGGACCATGCCCTATGTCAAAACCGGCGGGATCTTGCTCCTGCTGCTGTCCGGCTCACTGTCGGCGGCCGAACCCTGGAATGACCTGGACGCGCAAATCCAGCGCGCCCTGCCCGGGGTCATCGCCTTGCGCCACGCCATCCACCAGCAGCCGGAGCTGGGCAACCGCGAAGTCCTCACCAGCCAGCGCATCGCCCGACGCCTGCGGGAGCTGGGCCTGGACGTGCAGACCGGCATCGCCCACACCGGGGTGGTGGGCATTCTGCGCGGTGGGCGGCCGGGGCCGGTGGTGGCGATCCGCGCCGAACTCGACGCCCTGCCCCTCACCGAGCAGACCGGCCTGCCCTATGCCTCCACGGTGCGCAGCAAGGATGAGGGCAACGACCTGCGCAGCCGGGGCAAGGACATCGGCGTGATGCACGCCTGTGGCCACGACGCGCACATGGCCATGGCCCTGGGCGTGGCCGAAGTGCTGGCGGCCCATCGCGAGCAGTTGCCGGGGACCCTCAAATTGATCTTCCAGCCCGCCGAGGAAGGCCCGCCCCTGGGTGAAGCCGGCGGCGCGCGGCTGATGATCGAGCAAGGGGTGCTGCAGAATCCGGCGCCGCAGGTGATCTTCGGCATCCACGTCACCGCCGGTACGGCCGGGACCTTTACCCTCAGCCGCCAGCGCACCACCGCGGCCGCCGACACCTTTGTCGCGCGCATCAGCGGGCGCCAGACCCATGCTGCCTTCCCCTGGACCGGCATCGACCCGGTGCCGGTGGCGGCCCAGGTGATTCTCGCCTGGCAGACCATTCCCAGCCGCCAGTCGAACCTCAGCCTGCTGCCGGCGCCGGTGATTTCCGTGGGGCGGATCGAAGGCGGCGAGCGGCACAACATCATCCCCGCCGAGGTGCGCCTGGAAGGCTCGATCCGCACCGTCAGCGACGAACAGCGCGAGGACGTGCTGCAGCGCATGACCCGCAGCGCCGAAAAAATCGCTGAAGCCTCCGGGGCCAAGGCCCAGGTCGAGTACCTGCCGGGAGGGTATCGCGCCGGCTACAACGACACGGCCCTGGTCGAGCGGATGCTGCCGGTGCTGCAACAGGTGTCGACCACCCCGGTGCGGATCGACAACGGCACCTACGGCGCCGACGACTTCGCCGAATACGCGCGGCAGATCCCCGGGTTGTTCATGCGCATGGGCGTCACCCCCAAGAGCCTGGAAAGCGGCCCGGTGTGGCCGACCCACTCCCCCGGCTTCCAGGTCGACGACCCCAGCCTCGCGGTGGGCATCCGCGCCTTGAGCCGGATGACCCTGAGCTACATGGCCAATAACCAAACCCCGTAACCCCTGGCGCCAGGCTGCGCTGGCCCTCCATGACTCCGCCCATACACCTGACCCAACACGGCGATCTCGCGGGCCAACGCAGCCTCGTGCCTCGGCAGCGGCTACAGGGGTCGGGGAATGCTTATTGCTGAATAGGCTAAAAATGAAATTTTTAATTCTTTTTAAACCGGGCGTGAGCGCGGCACAGTGGCGGGCATCTTCTTGCCACTGTCGAGCCCCCCTGCCCCATGCACCTGGATCTACGCCAACTGCGCCATTTCATTGCCCTGGTGGAGCATCGCAACTTCGGTCTTGCGGCCCAGTCGGTGAATATTTCTCCTTCCGCGTTCAGCCGCAGCATCCAGGCCCTGGAGCAGAGTTTCGGCACGCGCCTGATTGACCGCACCCGCAACCTGGCGCCAACCAAGAAAGGCTTGATCGTGCTGGAACACGCGCGGCTGATGATCGGCAACGCCCACGACCTGATCAACTCGGTGCGCCAGTTCAACGAGCACGAGGCCGGCGAGTTGTCGTTCGCCTGCGGCCCGGCGCCCGCCGCCTGGTTGATGCCCCAGGCCCTGGGCCTGTTCACCCGGCGCCTGCCCAAGGTGCGCCTGCGTTTTCATGTCGATAACTGGCAGGCCCTGGGCCAGCGCCTGCTGGCCGAGGAGTGCGAGTTTTTCGTCGCCGATGCACGCAATTTCGAGCACGACCCGGACTACCGGGTCGAGCTGCTCAGCCAGCATCGCTGGGGGTTCTGCTGCCGCAGCGAGCATCCGCTGGCGGCGCTGGACGAGGTCACGGTGGAGCAACTGTTCAGCTACCCCCTGGCCGGCACCGTACGCCCGCCGAACCTGCGCAAGGCCCTGGTGGAACTCAGCGGGCGCCCGGATTTCCAGACCAGCATCGAGTGCGACAACGGCTACAGCCTGATCAGTGTGATCCAGCACTCCGACGCCATCGGCACCACCAACGTCAGCCACAACAACCCCTATCTGCGCCAGGGGCTCAAGGTGCTGAACATCAAGGACCTGGACCCGCTGGCGCCGGAGTTCTTCACCCACTATGGCATCGTCAGCCGCGCCGGCTACAAGCTGTCGTTCCTGGCCCAGACCCTGATCGAAGCCTTCCACGAAGCGGATGTGGCCATGCAGGCCCTGGAGGCCAATCCGCCCCAGGGTGAAAGTGCGGAGCTGGCCCTTACAGGGCTCGCACACTGAAGCGGCTGATGGCCTGGCGCGACCACACCGAACGAAAGCCGAAGTAACCGGGCGCCGGCAGGCCCTCCAGGGCCTGCTCGAACAGCAGCTGCTCGTCGACCCAGTAACGGGTGGCGCCGGGCACGACCTCGATGCGGTTGCGGTACACCCGCCCGGCCTGCAACAGGTCGCCGGGCGCACTGCTCTCCCCCAGCAGGTGCCGCTGGCCGCTGGCGTCGTAATGGCGAAAGCGCGTGGTGGTGTTGCCGTTGCCGCCCATGCCGACGTAATAGGTGGCCAGGGAATCGTAGGACTCCAACACCCCATCCCGCGCCAGCAACTCGGCCTGCCCCGGGTCGTGGGCGCCCCAGAACAGGTTCATATCGGACAGCCGGTCATTGGCCTGGCCGGCCACCAGCACCTGGCGCAGGAACTCGATGCGGTAGGCCCCCGCCAGGCGCTGACGCAGCCAGACGGTCATGCCGGCCCGGGTATCCATCAGCAGCCGGCCCTGCTCGACCCGCACCCCGGACCCTTGGGGCTGTTCGGTTTCGACGCGCCAGCGCTGGGGGTCGAACTGAGTGAAATCATCCTCGACGAGGACCCCGGCATTCGGGGTCGGCGCGGCATTGGCTGGGGGCATGCTGAGAGTCTCTGAGCAGATAGGGTGACGCGTCGCGACCTTCATCGCGGCGCCGGGTCCAGGGCCAGCAGGGCAATGGCGGTCAGGCCCCATTGCGCCACGGCATTGGTCGAAAGATTGGCCGCGCTGGAAGTGCCGGAGTGCTCATCGATGACCGACACCGGGTCCGGCTCCTGCAAGGCATACAAGTAGTCCGGCGGCGAGACCCCATGCAGCCGGCGGTTGGGCCTCGGGATGCCGCCGGCACCGGCGAAGAACTCCTTCCAGGCCCGGTCGCGCAAGCCGGAATCACCCAGGCGATAGGCCGCGAACGCCGTCAGCCGTGCATGCCCCTGGGCCAGGTTGAGGTCGCCCAGGGGCTGGCCCAGGGCTTGCCGGCGTTCGGCCGGCGGGGCGTTGTACAGCCGGCAGTAATCCAGCCAGGCCCGTTCGAAGCTGGCCGAGGGCAGGACTTGCAACAGCTCGCTGCAGATTTCCGCCAGGCCGAATACCGCCGACAGATGGGACACCGACAGCGCGCCGCTGGAATCGATATCGAAGCGCCCGCTGTCGAGTTGCAGGTTGCCGACCCCGGTGAAAAACCCATGGGGCTGGGCAGCGATGCTCTCCATGCTGTTGAGCAGGCGCCGCGCCACCGCCGGGTCGCCGCTGCGCTCCCAGTCGGTGAGCCAGGCGGCGGCAATCGCTCCCCAATCAGTGCCAAAACTGATGCTGGCGTAACCCTCGCGCGGGTCGCGCTGCTGGCCGACCTTGCGCCCCGGCACCACCTCGCGCAGGGTGCGCAGGGCTTCGGTCTGTTCATGCAACAGGTCGCCGACCCGCTCATCGGCGGTCAGGTAATACAGAAAGCGCCGGTTGGCGGCAGTGGAGATGCGCAACTGCTTGGCGCTGTCGCCCCAGTGCTGGACGTTGTGCCGTGACCCCAGGGGCGCAAAGCGGCCGATATGGTGCACATCGACCTCGCCGGTGTGGCGGGTCATGGCTTCGGCCATGCGGAACACGTCCGCACGCCCGGTGCGCAAAAAGTAGTACCACAGCCACAGGTCGGTGCTCAGCTCGGAGTTGTCCCAGGCGAAGCCGCCGACGTCGTAGCGCCACACATGGCGCTGCTCATCGTAGGTGTGCATGACATCGCCGTAGTCCCAGAACCCGTACCACTTCCGCTGCTCCACTTCGTTGCGATAGAAGTCGAAATACCAGGCCAGCTGGGTTTCGATTTCCTGCTCCCGCGGGCCACCGGCCTTGATCGGCGCCCAGTCCGGACCGAACACCCCGGCTTGGTGCAGATGCTGGGGCGGTGCCTGCAACAACGGCGGCTGCTGGATGCGCCGGGCGATCCGTTGCAGCTCGGCGCCGCTGGGGGTGGCGGCGACAAATTGCAGTTCCAGTTCGCTGGTGCGGGCCACGCCCGAGGCGGTGCCGAAGCCCGGTTCGTAGTCTTCGTAGGTGATCTCCAGGGCCTCGCGCTGCTTGACGAAGCTGTCCTGGCCCATGCCGTCGTGATAGGGCCGCAGGTCCATCGGCGCGGCCTGGGGCGCCCACAACCAGAGGGTGATTTGCCCACGCTCGGTGTGGGCGCGTTCGATGTCCAGTTGCGCCGGGTAGCTTTGCCAGAAGTTGCGCAGGCCGAACACCACGCCGCCCTCGGGCGACCCCAGGTAACCGACGCCCGCCGCGCGTTCGCCGGTGGCGCTGTGCAGCCAACTGTGGCCGCTGGCGGTGCGTTTGCTGATCTGGAAGCCATCGGGGTGCGCCTGCACCAGGCGGTAGCTGCCGAAGGCTGGAATGTACTGCAGGCGCTGGCCGACCTCGGGAGCGAACCCCGACACCGGACCGGTGCTGCGGCCCTCGACCTGGGCCCGCAGGATCTCAGCGCCGGGGTTGCGTCGCAGCCCGGTCAGGCCGCGCACCGCCTCGGCGAAGACCCCGCCCTGGGCACCGACAAAACGCACGTGGCGATCATGCAGCGGCGCGTCCAGCGGGGTGTCGAACCTCAGGCCCACGCCCTGGATGAAATCCCGCTGCTCATCGAGGTCGATCACCAGGGTGTGGATCAGGCGCAAGGTGTCGCTGTGGGCATAGGCGTACAGGCGCACGATAAACGGCAGCAGGCTGGCCTCGGCGCCCAGCAATTGGTGGCTACCATGGATCGCCAGCACCGCGCGCACCGGCCCCTGCTGCTCGACCACCACCCGCTGCACCTGGCTGCGGTAATGGCGGACCGGGGTCGCGGGCCCGTCCGGGTCACCCTGCACGTGCAACACCAGGTGACCGTCGTGCAGCGCCGGCCGCCCCTGGCGTTTGACGCTGCTGATCAGGCTGTGACCCTGGCGCGGGATCACGCATTGCAGGAGCCCGGTATCGATGCGGATTTCAGCCTCGTGCTCGCTCACCAGCGAAGCCCGCGAAGCCTGATCGCGGCTGGGGCGCAATTGGTAACTGGGCGCCACGGCGGCCTGGGGCCCCATGGCGTGGGCGCTCCACTTCAGGCTGCCATCGGGCCAATAGGCCAGCGGCCAGCTTTGCAGGACGGGCGTCGAACCGTCGCTGCCACGCAGCTGAAATTGACTGCCGGCCGCCACCTGGCCCCGGGGCCAGGGCGTGCCCCAGGTCACCCCGGTCAAGGACTCCGGCAGCACGTCCCCCAACCAGTTGAGGGGCGCCAGGGCTTGCCCGCCCGCCGACGGCGCGGCCAGCGCGCTGCCGATCAGCGGCCCGGCACCGGCCAGCAACGCGCCGGCCTGGATAAAACTGCGTCGATCCATCACAAACCTGCTCATCGCTGCCCCGCCCTAGAAGTCATAGCCAAGGGTCATGCCCAGGGTTCGCGGTTCGCCCACCACGCCGAAGGCCGAGCCGTAGTCGCCGCTGTTGAGGGAGCGGTAATAGCGCTTGTCGGTGACGTTGTTGGCCCACAGCGAGGCGTTCCAGCTGCCGTCGCCATACTTGCCGCCCAGGCCCGTGGACAGGCTCAGCAAGCCGTAGCCGGGGATGCGGGTGAAGGCCGAATTGTCCACCGTGCCATAGGCCCAGGTGCGGTAGGAGTAGCGCCCGGCGACAAACGCCTGGAGCGCGCCGAAGGTCTGCCATTCATAACGGCTGGACAGGTTGTAGGTGACCTTGGGCGAGCGAAACACCCGCTCGCCACTCATGTCGCAGGAGTTGGGCGGACGCGGCGCCAGGGTCACTTCGGGCGGGCACTTGGCGTCCTTGAAGTCCAGGTACTGGTTGTCCAGCAGGGTGCCGTTGAAATTGATGCTCAGGCCCTCCACCGGCTTGAGGGTGAGGTTGGTTTCCAGGCCCCGGGAACGCATGGTGCCGGCATTGATCAGGTAGCTGCTCTGGCTTTCCAGATCAAAAGCGGTGGTCTGGAACTTGCGCACCTCGGACCAGAACAGCGCCGCGTCGAGGCTGACCCGGTGGTCCAGCCAATGGCTCTTGAAGCCCAGCTCGCCGCCCCGGGTGCTTTCCGGGTCGATCAGCAGGCTGTCGTAACCGGCCTTGCCGGCCGCCCCCGACGACACGTTCAAGCCCCCCGACTTCTCGCCGTAGGCCAGCGCCAGGTAGCCCTGCAGGTTGGGCAGGAAGTAGTAGCTGAAATTGAGCATGGCCGCCGGCAGCTGGCTGTACTGGTTGAGTTCGCCGGAGTCGAAGTCGTTCTTGTTGACCCGTCGGAACGAACCGCTTTTTTTCTCGTAGCTGTTGCGCACGCCAGCGGTGATGTCGAACTCATCGTTCACATGCCAGGTGCCCTGGGCATAGAGCGAGAACACCGTGTCGTCGATCTCGCCCCAGCGCTTGACCGCCTTGCCGGTGTTGGAATTGTTGCCGTAATAGGTGGTGGTGCGACTGCCCGGCGCGTAGTAGTCGTGGGCGAAGGTGTCGAGGTTTTCACCCCAGTAGGTAGCCCCCAGGGCGTAATCGAAATGCTCGCCCCTGGGCGAATCCAGGCGAATGTCCTGGGACCAGACGCGGTCGCGCACATCGCCGCCGCTGCCGGCAAACAGCGGGATGTCCAGGGTGTCGGTGGCATTGGGCTGGAAGCCGAAGTAGCGGAACGACGACACCGAACGCAGGTTGTAGCCATTGCCCAGGGTCCAGTTGGCCTCGGCGGATAAACCACCCTGGCGCACATAGGCCTCATTCTCGGCATCGGTATTGACCTTGTAGCCGCCGCCCACCACATGGGCCCCCACCAGCGCCGTGCGGTTGAGGTAAGGCACGCTGCCGTTGATGGTGTTGGCCTTGTCCAGCACCGCCACCGGGTAGCTGGTCGCCTTGTTGTAGTCGGCGATGATGCGCAGGCTGAAGTCGTCCTCGGGCTGCCACAGCAGTTGCCCGCGCAGGCCGTCCTGGTTGCTGCCGCCCAACTGGTGCCCGGTGTAGATGTTCTTGATATAGCCGCCCTTCTCGGTATGGGACAGGTTCAGGCGCCCGGCCAGGGTTGGGCTCAGGGGCCCGGAAAACATCGCCTGGGTCTGGGTGTAACCGCGCTGGCCCACCGACTGGCGCAGGGAACCTTCGGGCGTGAAGGTCGGTTTACGACTGTGGATGTCGATGGCGCCACCGGTGGTATTGAAACCGTACAAGGTGCCCTGGGGCCCACTACGCACATCCACCCGCTCGATATCCAGCAGGTCGTTGGACAGCATGCCCGGACGGCTCAGGTACACGTTGTCGAGAAACAGGCCGACGCTGCTGGGCATGCCGATATTGATCTCGCTGCCGCCGCCATCGCCGACACCACGCAGGGTCAGGCGGGTGTCGTAGGGGTCGACCGTGGCCACGTCCAGGCCGGACGCCAGTTGCTGCAGGTCTTCGAGGCGGTAGATGCCCTGCTGCTCCAGGGTCTTGCCGCTCAATTCGCGGGCCGAATCGGGGGCCTGCTGGGCGTCGACCTGGCGCGTGCCATCGACCTGGACCCTGGCCAGTTGGGTGGCGTTTTCAGCCAGCACCGAGGACGCGCCGAGCACCAGGGCAACCCCGGTCAGCCAGGGAATGCAGGGCGGTTGCAGATGAAGTTTCATAAGGGTTTCCAACATCAAAGTGAGAGCGGACCGGCAGCCCGAAACGGCCGGCGCGGGGCCAGTCGGCAGGGTTCAGGGAGCGGTCTGGTGCAGGAACTGCGGCGCCAGCCAGCGCTCCAGGTCGATATCGCGACGAATCAGCCGCGCTTGCCGGGCGGTGGCGATGGCTTGCCCGAGTTGCGCGACAAACCCGGGGTCCAGCTCCGGCGAGAGCAGGGTCGAGAGCGGCGGCGCGCCGTCGAGGTCGGCCCGCAACAGGCTGGCCGGATACGCCGCCTGCTCGGCCAGCAACTGCACGTAGGCCTCGCGGTTTTGCTCGGCACTGGCCCAGGCCGCCGCTTCGCGCTGCACCTGGACAATGCGCTTGACCCAGTCCGGGTGCTGCTCGACCAGCGTGCCCGACACCAGCACCAGCCCGGCCAGTTCACCGGCACCGCCCAGGCTGCGGGTCGACACCGGGATCTGCGCCAGGCCCCGGTCGCGCAAGGCCAGGACATTGGCCCCGCCCCAGGTGGCGTCGATCTGCTTCGCGGCCAGTGCAGCACTGGCCGCGACGAAGTCGAGGTTGATCACGCTGACGTCCTGCTCGGTCAGCCCGGCGGTGCGCAGGGCACCGATAAATGACAACTGCGCCGCCGTGCCGCGAAACAGCCCGACGCGCTTGCCCTTGAGATCGGCCAGGCCATGGATCGACGAGCCGGGGGGCACGGCCAGGTAATGGGCCACGCCGCGCGCGGCCACCGCCACCACCCGGGTGTCCAGGCCACCGGCCCGGCCGACGATACTGCCCAGGTCGCCGAGGTACGCCATGTCCATCTGGCCATTGGCGAACGACTCATTGATCAGCGGCGCCGCGCCCTTGAAGAAGTGCCATTTGACTGTCACGCCCTCGGCGGCCAGGGCCTGCTCCAGCAAGCCGCGGGAATGGATCACGTCCACCAGGCCGCCACCGGCCGGCTTGCCGCCGGCGCCGATGTCGGACACCGCAATATTGAGCTGGGCCGCTGGCGTCTCGGCCAGCACCGAAGTCAGCTGGCCCAGGCTCAGGCCAAGGGCGAGCACCAGGGACAACAGGGGCTTGAGGGGGATGGGAACAAGCGATGACATGAAAGGTGGCCACTCCGTCGGTATCCAGCAGCGCTGTCTGTGCTGGCTTATGGGGAGAGGTTTAACCACAGCGTTCGGTTGATCGATAAATACTAAAAACAGAGTTTTATATTCAGTAATCGCATAAGCCAGGAAGATCGCCGGGCGCAGCGCTGATGTGCAATCCGCAAAAAAATGATGACAAAAACGCACTGGCCGCCGCCCGGGAGGATCGGATTCACTGGGCGATCCCCCTTGCCTGACGACCCGCCATGACCCTGCCCTTCACCTCTGCGCGCCCCGCCGCCCTGGCCGGGGTGGCACCCGCGCTGTGGGCCATCGCCCTGGTGCATGGCCTCAACGACCTGTTCCAGGCGGTGCTGCCGGCGCTTTACCCGCTGCTGCAAAGCCGTTACGCCCTGAGCTACAGCCAGATCGGCCTGATCACCCTGGTGTTTCACCTGGTGGGCTCACTGTGCCAACCCCTGGTGGGCTGGTGCACCGACCGCACGCCTCGGCCCTGGCTTCTGCCCTGGGCCATGCTGTGCATGGCTGCTGCGATGGTGTTGCTGGCCCGTGCCGACAGCCTGCCGGACTTTGTGCTGGTGGCCGCCACCATCGGCCTCGGTTCGTCGATCTTTCACCCTGAAGGCTCGCGCGCCGCACGCAGCGCCAGCCCTGGTCGCCCGGGGCTGGCGCAGTCGGTATTTCAATTGGGGGGCAATATCGGCTCGGCCGCCGCGCCCTTGCTGCTGGCAAGCGTGCTGGTCCTGTCGCTGGCGCAGTTGGCCGGGTGGCTGTGCGCACTGGCCCTGGGCGGGGCCTGGGTATTGCGTCGGCTGCAACGGGCCAATGCTGCTCGCGCCCAGGGCACCAGCAACGCGCCCTCGGCCCTGGGTGCCCTGGCGCCCACGGCCAAGACCAGGGCCCTGGTGTTGCTGAGCCTGCTGGTGCTGTCGAAATACCTGTACCTGGCCTGCATCGCCAACTTCTATACCTTCTTTCTGATCGAGCGTTTCGCGGTCAGCATCGCGCAGGCCCAGCTCTACCTGTTTGTGTTCCTGCTGGCGATCACCCTCGGCTCCCTGGTGGGCGGCCCGCTGGTGGATCGCCTCGGGCGGCGCCGGGTGATCATGCTGTCGATCCTCGGCGCCTGCCCCTTCGCCCTGCTGCTGCCCTACGCCAGCCTGCCCCTGGCCCTGGGTTTGTCGGTGCTGATCGGCTTGATCATCGCCTCGGCATTCGCCGCGATCCTGCTGATGGCCCAGGACCTGCTGCCCGGACGCAGCGGCCTGGTGGCGGGCGCCTTTTTCGGCCTGACCTTCGGCATCAGCGGCATCGGCGCCGCAGGCCTGGGGCTGCTGGCGGATCGATGGGGGGTGGTCGCCACCTTCTGCGCCGCCAGTGGCTTGCCCTTGCTCGGGCTGCTGGCCTGCTGGCTGCCGAGGGACGTGTCGCGGCCCGATGACCAAGAACGACGCTTATAGCGATTTCTTCAACGCCGACTTGGTGCAAAATAGCCCCCCTCAAGGGTGAGTCCAGCCCCCTGCCACGCCACGCCGTGCCACAAGAATCGAGAGGAGAATCCATTTTGAAACGTGATGTGCCTGAGCCCAAGACCCCGTTCGACGTCACCGAGGTCTCCATCGCCCAACTGCGCGCCGCCCTCGAATCCGGCCAGGTCACGTCCGTGGCGCTGGTCCAGGCGTACCTGGCGCGGATCGACGCCTATGACGGCCCCGCCACGCCGACCGCCCTCAATGCCGTGGTGGTGCGCAACCCCGACGCCTTGAAGGAAGCCGAGGCCAGCGACGCCCGTCGCGCCCGGGGCCAGGCCCTGGGGCCGCTGGATGGCATTCCCTACACCGCCAAGGACAGCTACCTGGTCAAGGGCCTGACCGCCGCCTCCGGCAGCCCGGCCTTTGCCGAACTGGTGGCCTACCGCGACGCCTTCACCATCGAACGCCTGCGCGGCGCCGGGGCCATCTGCCTGGGCAAGACCAATATGCCGCCCATGGCCAACGGCGGCATGCAGCGTGGGGTCTATGGCCGGGCCGAGAGCCCGTACAACGCCGACTACCTCACGGCGCCCTTCGCCTCCGGCTCGTCGAACGGCGCCGGTACGGCCACGGCGGCCAGCTTCGCCGCCTTCGGCCTGGCCGAGGAAACCTGGTCCAGCGGGCGCGGCCCGGCCTCGAACAACGGCCTGTGTGCCTATACCCCGTCGCGCGGGGTGATCTCGGTGCGCGGCAACTGGCCGCTGACCCCGACCATGGACGTGGTGGTGCCCTTCGCCCGGACCATGGCCGACCTGCTGGAAGTGCTGGACGTGGTGGTGGCCGAAGACCCGGACACCCGCGGCGACCTGTGGCGCCTGCAGCCCTGGGTGCCGATCCCCAGCGTGGCTTCGGTGCGCCCGGCGTCCTACCCGCAACTGGCGGCCGACGCCACGGCCCTCAAGGGCAAGCGCCTGGGCGTGCCGCGCATGTACATCAACGCCGACCCCGAGGCCGGCACCAGCGAAGCGCCGGGCATCGGTGGCCCGACCGGCCAGCGCATCCACACCCGGCCCGCGGTGATCGAGCTCTGGCAACAGGCGCGCCAGGCCCTGGAAGCGGCCGGCGCCGAAGTGCTGGAAGTGGACTTCCCGCTGGTTTCCAACTGCGAGGGCGACCGCCCGGGTGCGCCGACCGTGTACAACCGCGGCCTGGTGTCCAAGGAGTTCCTGCACCACGAATTGTGGGACCTGACGGCCTGGGCGTTCGATGACTTCCTGCAAGCCAACGGCGACCCCAAGCTCCAGCGCCTGGTGGACGTCGACGGGCCGAAGATCTTCCCCCACGACCCCGGCACCCTGCCCAACCGCGAAGGCGACCTTGCCGCCGGCATGGACGAATACGTGAAAATGGCCGAGCGCGGCATTACCCCCTGGGACCAGATCGACAGCGTGCCCGACGGCCTGCGCGGCCTGGAGCAGACCCGGCGCATCGACCTCGAAGAGTGGATGGATCGCCTGGGCCTGGATGCAGTGCTGTTCCCAACCGTGGCCGACGTAGCCCCGGCCAATGCCGATGTCGACCCGGCGGCGGCGGACATCGCCTGGAGCAACGGGGTCTGGGTGGCCAACGGCAACCTCGCCATCCGCCACCTGGGCGTGCCCACGGTCACCGTGCCCATGGGCCTGATGGCCGACATCGGCATGCCCGTGGGCCTGACCTTCGCCGGCCGCGCCTACGACGACTCGGCCCTGCTGCGGCTGGGCTCGGCCTTTGAATCCACCGCCAACAAGCGGGTAATCCCGCCCCGTACCCCGGCCCTGACGGGCAGCAAAGGCTGACCAGCCAGGGAGTGGCGCAAAGCAGGCGCCACTCCCGACCACCCCGGCGCGCAAGCCGCCGTCACCGCGCCAGCACCGCCCCGAGCCAAGCCTGCGCCTGCCGCCTGGGAACAGACGCCCACGACACAATCTTCCCAAGCCCGCGCAAAACGAGTGATAATGCGACCAATTATCATTTACTTTGCATCCTTTGGACTGGGCATGCCTGCCGACAATCACCCCCCTTGCGTTGAATCCCTGTACCGGGCTCATAACTCCTGGCTGCGGCGCTGGTTGTACAGCCGCTTGAGCAATGCGGCGGACGCCGCCGACCTGGCCCAGGATACGTTCGTGCGTGTGCTCCAGCGCCGCTTGGCAGCGCCCCTGGATCAGCCCCGGGCCTACCTGCAGACCGTGGCCAGGGGATTGGTGATCGACCTCTGGCGCCATCGGGATATCGAGCGCGCCTGGCTCGAGACCCTGGCCCAATTGCCCGAAGAGTACGCACTGTCACCGGAAACCAGCGCCCTGGCCATGGAGTGCCTGGTGGCCATCGACCGGCTGCTGGATCAATTGCGACCCGAGGTCCGCCAGGCGTTTCTGCTGGCGCAGCTGGAGGGTTTGAAATGCCCAGCCATCGCCCAGCGCATGAGTGTCTCGGTGGCCACGGTCGAGCGCTATATCGCCAAGGCCTTGCGCCATTGCTACGCCGCGACCTTCGAGAGCACCCCATGACCGCCCCAGCGCTACCCGAGCTGCCCGGGCCGGTAATCGATGAAGCCATCGACTGGTCGATCAAGCTCGCCTACAACCAGCCCGATGCCGCCACCCGGCAGGCCTTTGAGCGATGGCTGGCAACCGGCCCCGAGCACGCCCTGGCCTGGGCCCGGATGCAAAGCCTGAATGGCCAGTTCGCCGGCCTGCCCAAGGCAGCGGTGCTGCACACGTTGAACAAGCTGCCGGAAGCACGTTTGCAGCGCCGGCAACTGCTCAAGTTGTTGACCCTGCTGCTGGGGGTCGGCGCCAGCGGCTGGGCCACCCGCGAGCTGGCGCCCTGGCAACGGCTGATGGCCGACCACAGCACGATGATTGGCGAACATCGCCAATGGACCCTGGCCGATGGCACGCGGCTCGACCTCAACACCGACAGCGCGGTCCAGCTGCGCTTCGACCCTCAGCAGCGGTTGATCATTCTGCTGCGTGGCGAAATCGCCCTCGCCAGCGGCCAGGACCTGGCGGCCGCTGCCAGGCGACCGTTACGGGTGCAAACGCCGCACTGTGTGCTGCAAGCCCTGGGCACGCGGTTCGAGGTGCGGCGCAAGGATGATTCGACGCTGCTGTCCGTCGCCGAAGGCGCGGTCAGTATCCAGCAGCCGGCCCGTGGCGAACCGATCACCGTCCAGGCCGGGGAACGCTGGCAGGTCGACCCGTTCGGCGCGCTGCGCCTGCCCCCCGCGCCTGCGCAATACAGCGCCTGGCGCGACGGCATGTTGATCGCCAGAGACATGCCCCTGGCTAGCCTGCTGGAGGAACTTGGCCGCTACCGCGTGGGCTACCTGGGCTGTGATCCGCAGATTGCTCAACTGCCGGTGAGCGGCAACTTCAGCACCAGCACCCCCGAGGCGACCTTGAAATTCATCGCCCAATCGCACCACCTGCACATCCAGCAATTGACCCGTTACTGGGTGCGCCTGCTGCCCAGTTGAGCGCTGGCCCTGCTGCCGCCACCGGGCCTTGAAAAAAAACCGCGTGGCCCTGAGGGGATTTGGCTTTTGACACGGCATACCTCCTTGAATGCTTATCAACTGCCATCGAGACCCTCTCCTGTGATCCCACAACACCCAGCCGTTCCCCTGCGCCCTGCCTCCAAGTCCCTGGCATCGGCCGTGCACCAAGCGCTTCTGTGCCTGAGCCTGGGCCTTGCCGTCATCCACCCGGGCCAGGCGGCCGAGCAGCCCGCCGCGGTGCGCCAGATCGACGTGCAAGGCGGCACGCTCGATCAGGCCCTGAGCCAACTGAGCCGGGCCACCGGCTTAAATATCGCCTTTGACCAGCAACTGCTGGCGGGCAAGCGCAGCCCCGGGCTGCAGGGTCGTTTCACCCCCGACGCGGCGCTACAGCAGTTGCTCGCCGGCAGCGACCTGCGTGCCGAACCCCAGCCCGCTGGCGGCTACGTGCTGCTGCCGGTGGTGCAAGGCGCGGCCCTGCAACTGGGGGCCACGAACATCTCTGCCAACGGCCTGGGCAGCAGCACCCAGGGCACCCGCTCCTACACCACCGGCTCGACCAATACCGCCACCCGCCTGCCCATGAGCCTGCGCGAAACCCCGCAATCGGTGACGGTGATCACCCGCCAGCGGATGGACGACCAGAACATCCAGTCCCTTGATGAAGTGGCGCGGACCACCACCGGCATTACCTACACCAAGATCGGTACCGACCGCTCCACCTATTACGCCCGCGGGTTCGAGGTCAACGACCTGCAGTTCGACGGCATCCCGAGCAACATTTCGGAAAACTACTCGATGGACGTCATGTCCACCTCCAACATGGCGCTCTATGACCGGGTCGAGGTGGTGCGCGGCGCCAACGGCCTGATGCAGGGCACCGGCAACCCGTCGGCAGCGATCAACCTGGTGCGCAAGCGCCCGACCGCAGACTTTCGCCTGGGCGCGGAGCTGGGCGCCGGTTCCTGGGACAATTACCGCAGCCAGGTCGACGTTTCCGGCCCCCTGAACGACAGCGGCAACGTGCGCGGGCGGGCGGTGGCCTACTACAACACCAGCGGCAGTTACCGCGATGGCGCCAGCAAGGACAACCAGTTGCTGTACCTGATCGGCGAGGCGGACCTGGACGAGTCGACGGTGTTGGCGGTGGGCGCCACGATTCAGCAAGACAACAGCAACGGCTACGACTGGGGCGGCCTCAACACCCGCGTCGACGGCTCGTTCTATCCGCTGTCGCGCTCCACCTCCCTGGCGGGCGACTGGGCCTACCTGGATCGCAACAACTACAACCTGTTCAGCGACCTGACCCACCAGTTCGACAACGACTGGAAGCTGACCCTGGCCCTCAACTCCATCTGGTCCGACGCCGGTTTCCTGTCCTCGTACCCGGCGCGCACCTCGGGCGACAACTACCGCCTGGTGGTGTCCCAGGCCGACTATCGCGACCGGCAACTGGGCCTCGACCTGTATGCCACCGGGCCCTTCAAGCTGCTGGGCCGTGACCATCAATTGATGTTCGGCGCCAACAGCCGCAAAGACGACTTCGATGTCGGCATCCATACCGCCACCAACACCCCGAGCATCAACATCAATACCTTCGACTACAGCGCCATTCCCACCCCGGCGATCAATAAAAACGCTCAGTCCGACTACCACTACGTCCGCAAGGAAAGAGGCCTGTATGGCGCGACGCGGCTCAGCCTGAGCGACGACCTGAGCCTGATCCTCGGCACGCGCCTGAGCTGGTCCGATTACCAGGTGAGCAGCCCCAGTTCCAACGACCAGTACAAGGAAAACGGCCGCGCGATTCCCTACGCCGGACTGGTCTACGACCTCAGCGACAACCACACGCTGTACGCCAGCTACACCGAGATCTATCGGACCCAGAGCTACTACGGCGTGGGCAACAAGCTGCTGCAACCGGTGGAGGGTGACAACTACGAAATCGGCATCAAGAGCGAATACTTCGGTGGCCGCTTGAACACCGCTCTGGCGCTGTTCCAGACCGAACTCTCGAACATGCCCGAAGCCACCTCCGGGCCACGGGTGTGCGGTGTCACCGGCAGCAGCGCCTGCTACCAGGAAGGCGGCGAAGTGCGTAACCGCGGCTTCGAAATAGAGGTCTCGGGGCAGCCCCTGGAAGGCTGGAACCTGAGCGCCGGCTACACCTACAGCGACCCGCAATACGTGGCCGGACTGAACAAGGGCAGCGACTACTACACGCGCATTCCGCGCCGCCTGCTCAAAGTCTCCACCGACTACCAACTGCCCGGCATCCTCGACCAGTGGCGCGCCGGTGGCGACCTCTACATGCAAAGTCGCACCTCCACCACCGCCAGCAGCTACGACATCGAACAGAGCGGCTACGCCCTGCTCAACCTGCACGCCCACTACCAGATCAACCGCCAGTTCAGCCTGCAGTACAACCTCAACAACGCCCTGGACAAGACCTACTACCAGTCGCTGCCGACCTCGAACAACTTTGGCGGATTGTTCTATGGCGACCCGCGCAATGTTGCGCTGACCTTGCGTTATCAGTACTGAGCCGCCGCATCAGCCAGGTCCTCGCAGTGGCTAATCCGCAATTACGCTCAACCTCCGGTGGCTCGAATGCACCCGGCGCCAGGTCGGCTGCGTCGAGCGAGCGGAAAATTGTCAGCGTTCAATTCAAACTTTTTGCCGCGCCGGGCGTCCTTTGTTTAACGCTGCCGACACATCGTGTGCGCCCCCAGACAGCTGACTTCAGCTAAGGACGGATGATGACTTTCTTTATTTTTCTACTGGCCTGTGCTGCCGCGGCAAGCACCGGCCTTCTGTTCAAGCCGGGCCCCTGGTACGACGCCCTGGTCAAGCCCGGCTTCACCCCACCTAATTGGTTGTTCCCGGTGGCCTGGACGCTGATCTACCTGCTGCTTGCCTGGGCCGGCTACCGCTTGAGCCTGATCCCCGGCAGCCAGGCGGTGCTGGCGTTATGGGCCGCGCAGATTGCGCTGAATACGTTGTGGACGCCGGTGTTCTTCGGCGCCCACCGGATACTGGCCGGCATGCTGATCATCACCCTGTTGTGGCTGGTGGTGGCGGCCATGGTGGTCCTGGCCTTGCAGCTGGACCTGATCACCGGGCTGATCCTGTTTCCGTACCTGGCGTGGTTGTGTGTGGCGGCGGCGTTGAATTTTTCCATTCTGCGCCATAACCGTTGATGAGCCCTCGCCAACCCGCGGCAAACCGGCTGTGGCCCGCCAGCGAGGAGCAGTTGCGGCAAATGCGCGACTTCAACAAGAAGCTCGCCTGGTTGCCACGCTTTCGAATCCGCAATCGGCTCACGCCCCGGGTGATCCAGGCCCTGCTGCGTGCCGGCCAGATCGGCGGCGCGGGCAAGTTACGGCAGCACGGGCTCAAGGCTGAAACACGGGTCATCGCTGTCGACGGTCTTGCGGTGCCGGTGCGCATCATCAGGCCCGCCGGAAAAGCACGGGGCGTGGTCCTGGATTTCCATGGCGGCGGCTGGGTGATCGGCAATGCGCAGATGAACGACCCCCTCAACCTGGCCATGGTCAATGAGTGCCAGGTCGCGGTGGTTTCAGTGGATTACCGGCTCGCCGTATCGACCCCGGTTGAAGGCCTGATGCAGGACTGCCTGAGTGCCGCGCGCTGGCTGCTGAGCGACGAATGCGAGGAGTTTGCCGGCCTGCCGGTGATTGTCGTGGGTGAATCGGCCGGAGGCCATCTGGCTGCGGCCACCCTGCTGGCCCTGAAGCAGTGGCCCGACCTGCTGCAACGGGTGCGCGGCGCGCTGCTGTACTACGGCGTCTACGACCTCGGCGGAACCCCCAGCGTGCACGCCGCACCCGCGCAAACCCTGGTGCTGGACGGCCCCGGCATGGTGCAGGCGCTGCGCATGCTGACGCCGGGGTTGAGCGACGAGCAGCGTCGGCAGCCGCCGTTGTCACCGCTGTATGGCGACTTTACCGACTTGCCGCCGGCCCTGCTGTTGGCCGCCGAGCTGGATCCGCTGCTAGACGACACCCTGCAAATCGCCGAGCGCTGGGCGCAGTCGGCAGCGGTCGAGGTGCACGTGGTGCCCGCTGCGGCCCATGGCTTCATTCATTTTCCGACCGCCCTGGGCGCTGCTGTCCTGGCGTACAGCCGAACGTGGATAACGGCGCGAATCGAGGGGGCCAACTGCTGAAAAACCATCGACTCAACCTCGTCAGCAGGCCTATCTAGATCGCCAGCACAAAACGGCTCTCGCCCCCCGCCGGCGCGCCGGCAGCGGGTTGTTCAAGCAGGAACCCGCAGCGCGCCAGGACTTTCTTCGAACCAAGATTGGCCTCGTAGACATACGCCACCAGTTGCGAAAGCTGCCAGCGCCTGCGCGCCTCCTGGATCAGGTGCCGCACGGCCAGGGTGGCCAGCCCCTGCCCGCATGCGTCTTGCGCGATGCGATAGCCGATCTGCGCAGTACGCTGCACCGGGTCGATGCTTTTCAAGTTGGCGCGACCGACTATTTTCCCGCCGGTCTCTTCGACCACGAACGGGTGCCAGCGGCCATCGGCAAAGTCGGACAAGTAACCTTGAATATGTTCGGTGACGCCCTGCAAGGAGTAAAAAGCCGGGGCGCGGGCATCGATATGGGACTCGAACCACTGGCGGTTGTCGGTTTCGAATGCCAGCAAGGCTTGGGCGTCAGTAATTCTCAGTTCGCGAACTCTATATGTGTTCATTCATCACCTCGGCTGCCCTGCTCGATAAAGATCAGGGGCGAGCGGCCAGCACAGCTGAATAAAAGGCGGGCTGGTTTTTGCGGCCCGGTCACAGCGAGCGCAAGCTTACAGCACCTGCGCTCCGACTCCATGACCGGCCCAATGGACGACACCCTGCCCGGCTTGCGCTGCAACAGCCGGTGCTCAGGTAAGATGCGCACCGGATCGAATGCGCTGATGGACCTCAGCCGCCACCCCCGCCAAGGAAACATGGGTATGGACAATGCGTTGCAAATAGAACCCGGCGAAGAGACGGTCGCAGGACATTGCGGAACCTGTGGGCACGAAACCAGGATGTTTCGCGGTTTTGTATTCAATGCTGACGGCGCTTATGCCGTGTACCTGGGCACCTATACGGCCGCCCATCCCGAGCGGGGCCTGTCGATGGCCGTCAGCCTTCGGGGCTGGGGCGCGGGCTCGGACACAACGGCCAAGGAATGCGTGGCGCTGGAGTGGAGAATCACCCACCGCGAACCTGGTTGCCGGGTCCTCGATGCAGACGACACCTCATGGGCCGGCAAGCCGATTCTGGGCCGGATGCTGTCTCGGCACGAGGCGATGAGTTCCGGTCGGGGAGCCGAAGCCTTCGCCGTCACCGATGCGCTGTGGAAGGCGGATCCTCGGTTGGCCAAGGCCTTGAACGGTGACGCCTAGCCCCGCTCGCCGTTGGCGACACCCAGGCCAACGGCAATGCCCAGGCCGGGCCGCCGACTAGGGCAGCACGCGCTGGCGCTTGAGGCTGTCCAGCGCATTGAGCAGCGACGCGGTTGAGTCGACCCTTTCAGTGAAGCCGTAGCGGTAGATTTTGTTGGTATCGGAAATGATGTCGTTCTCGGTGTGGAAGATAAAATCCCCGAAGGCCCAGCCCACCAGTTTCTCCAGGTCGCCTTGAATCAGGTTGTAGCGCTTGGCGATCTCCCGCCATAACCCGGCCTTGTCCGGCATGTGCCGGGTCAGTGTCAGCGGCACCGGCGAAGCGGTGTTCATTGCCAGGTGCCGGGCGATCTCCGGCCACATGCGCTCCCAGCGGAAAATATCGCCGTTGGCCACGTTGAACGCCTCGCCGCCCGCCGACTCGCTGAGGGCTGCCCAGACGCTGGCCCGTGCCAGTAACCCGGCATCGGTGAATTGCAGCAGTTGGCCATAGGCCTTGTCGGTTCCGGGGAATCGCAGCGGGATATCAAGGGCACGGGACAATTCGGCAAAGACGCCGATGAGCAGCGCAATATTCATCGGGTTGCCGTGGATATCACCGACCACCAGATCAGGCCGCAGCGCCACATAATCCCAGCGACTGCGTTCGGCGCGCGCTCTGAGCTGGGCTTCCTGGGCCCTGTACAGGTTCGGCGGCATATGCCCGGCGTCACTCTCCAGGGCCGGCGTGGGCACCTTGGCGCCCAGGTGCGAACCGTAGATCTTGAAGCCCTGATAGATGACCACCCGCTCAAGGGCGGAATCAACCTGCTCCAGCCCGTCCAGCACATTGCCCAGCATCCGCGCATTGCGCTGGGCCTCCAGCGCCAGGTCCGGGTCCGGGCTGAAAGCGGCGTAAAACACATGGGTCGTGTCTCGGGCTGCCTGCAACGCAAGGGCCACCGCCTGCGCGTCGACCAGGTCCGCCTGCAAGGTCTCGGTGCCGGCTACGGGGCGCCGATCCAGCGCCCTGACCCGCCAGCCTTCACGCTTGAGCTCCTGGGCCACGGCATGCCCGATGATGCCGTTGGCGCCGACCACCAGCGCGGTTTTGCGGTTTGCCGGAGTGAGGCTCATAGTGCCTCCCCATTACCAAATTCGATCATTTGCTTGCTCCTTCCATGCGAGATGCACGGCTTGAGACACAGGATGCCCCTCGCGTTATCTGTGATATAGACTGCCGTCACGACTGACTTCCATGACATAAATTCACAATGGCACGCTGGGATATCAACCGTTTGGCAGAGATGGAAATGTTCGTCCGAGTGCTAGAGCTCGGCAATTTTTCCTTGGCCGCGCGGGACTTCCGCATGACCCCCTCGGCGGTCAGCAAATTGATTTCACGCCTGGAAACCCGCCTCCAGGCACGCCTGTTGAACCGCACCACGCGCCGCCTGACGCCGACGCCGGAAGGCCACTCGTTCTACGAGCAATGCGTGAGGATTCTTGCCGAGGTGGAGGACGCAGAACGCAGTACCTCCGGCCAGGGCGAACCCCGGGGTCGACTCAGGGTCAGCGCCAGTGTGCCCTTTGCCCAACAGGTCTTGTTCGCGTTGGTTCCAGGGTTTCTCTCGCGCTACCCGGGCATCGAACTCGACATCGTACTGACCGACCAGGTGGTGAATCTGCTGGAAGAGCGAACCGACGTCGCGATACGCCACGGTGCACTGGAAAGCTCGCGCCTGGTGGCCAGAAAGCTCGGTGAATCACGGATGATCGTCGTCGCCGCGCCCGCCTACCTGGAGCGCCATGGCCTGCCGCGCGTACCCGACGACCTGAGCCGGCATAACCGCCTGGACTTCGGCTACACCCGTACCCTCAAAGGCTGGCCTTTTGTGGTGGACGGCGCGCAATGGATCGTCTCGCCCGTGGGCAATCTGACGGCCAGCGACGGTGAGGCCCTGCGCCAACTGACACTGGCCGGCATGGGCCTGGCGCGCCTCGATGAGTTCCAGGTGGTCGACGACATTGCTGCGGGAAGGCTGGTGCCGGTCCTGCAAGGTTTCAACCCGGGCGACGTCGATCCCCTGCACGCCGTGTTTCTCGGACAGGGCCCGCAGATGCCGCTACGGGTGCGGGTTTTTCTCGACTACCTGGTGGCGAATGTTCGACTCCAGCGCCTCGAAGCCGGACAGCCAACGCCCGATATACCGCGTTCTGCCTGACGCACTGGCCTGGGCCGCTCGTTGAACCGAGCCCCTACGCCTGTCGCTTCGCGTGGTTGCCCATAAGGCCCGTGGCGCCGGGTGCCGCTAACCCGGCAAAAAACCCAAATTGCCATGTGTTTCCTTCGTCCTTTCCTACGTCGCACCTTTCATTGTCCGTTTACCCCTGCCTGGAGTTTCTCGATGCCCTCGCCCAAATCCCTGCCCACTGCGCTGTTGGGCCTGGCCCTTGCCTGCCCGGCCCTGGCCGAGGCCCAGGGCATGGAGCTGGGCCAGGTGCTGATCCAGGCCCAGGAACAGGGCAACGAGGAACAGACGCTGGAAGACGCCGAGACTCGGCTGGCCCAGGTGCCGGGGGCGACCAATGTGGTCGATATGCGGCGCCCGCTGCAGGGCCGGGTGGCCAGCAACCAGGACGTGCTGGCGTATCAGCCGGGGGTGTACGCGCAGTCGGCGGGCAATGAAGGGGTGAAGATTTCGATCCGCGGCTCGGGCATCAACCGCGCCCCGGGCGCCCATGCGTCGGGGCTGTACACGATGCTCGACGGCCTGCCCCTGACCGGCCCCGGCGGCACGCCCTATGAGTTGCTGGAGCCGCTGTGGCTCGATCACGTGGAAGTGCTGCGCGGCGCCAACGGCTTCGACCGGGGCGCCCTGGCCCTGGGCGGGGCCATCGATTACGTCAGCCACACCGGCTATGACGCGCCGCTGTTGCAGGTGCGCTACGGCATGGGCAGCCACGGTTATCGCCAGCGCCAGGTCAGTTCGGGTCAGGTGCTGGGCGACTTCGATTACTACCTGTCCCTGACCGACGCGCGCTCCGACGGCTACCAGGACCACACTTCCAGCAGCAGCCAGGGGGTGGTGGCCAACTTCGGCTATCGCTTCAACCCGAACCTGGAGACGCGCTTCTACCTGCGCCACCGCGAGACCGAAAACGAACTGGCCGGGCGCGTGACCAAACGCTCCATCGACCATGATCCACGGGCGGCCAACCCCACCTACGTCGCCCGCGACTACAACCGCGACCAGCCGGGCAGCACCTTTATCGGCAACAAGACCACCTACTACATCGATGACGATTCGAGCCTGCAGACCGGGCTGGTCTACCACGACTACCCCATGGACCTGCGCGAAGGCCCCAACCGTCTGCGGGTGGCCTATACCGACGTCAGCGGCACCTTCGACTACAAGCGCCGCGACACCCTGTGGGGCCTGGAAAGCCACAGCACCCTGGGCCTGCGCGTGACCAAGCACCTGCCCAACGCCGGCGCCAGCGAGTTTGTGCGCATCCCCACCGGCAACACCGCCGGCTATGCGCCGGGCACGCGGATCCGCAATTTCACCTACCAGGGCTCGGACAGCGTGCTGCACCTGGGCAACGACCTGGAGATCGCCGACGACCTGTGGCTGACCACCGGCCTGGCGGCCATCTACACCCGCCGAGAAAGCGCGGTGACCTACCCCGACGGCGGCGGCAAGACCAGCCTGCACGATTGGGACTACGCGCCGCGCCTGGGCCTGCGCTACCAGTTGAACAAGGACGTGCAAGTGTTCGGCAACCTCAGCCGTTCGGTGGAAGGGCCGCACCCCTGGTCGCTGATCTACAGCTCCAACCGGGTGTTCGGGCCCGGCAGCGGGGTTGCCACCGGGGCCCAGCGCGAGCCGATCGAGTTGCGCAATCAGACCGCCACCACCCTGGAACTTGGCGGGCGTGGCGACAGCGCCCTGGGCCAATGGAGCCTGGCCTGGTACTACGCCCAGGTGCGTCATGAACTGCTGTCGGTGCTGCCCGATGCCAACGCCACCACGCCCTATGAACTCAACGCCAGCCCCACGGTGCACCAGGGGCTGGAAGCCAGTCTGCAGAGCACCTTGTGGTCGCGGGACGGCGTCGGCCGCTTGAGCCTGCGCCAGGCCTACACCTTCAGCGACTTCCACTACCGCGACGATCAGCGCTTTGGCGACAACCGCCTGCCGGGCCTGCCGATGCACTACTACCAGGGCGAGCTGCGCTACGACTGGCCCCTGGGTTTCTTCGCGGCGCTCAATACGCAACTGGTGTCCAAGGCTGCGGTGGATTACGCCAACAGCTACTACGCCGACCCTTACGCACTGTTCGGCGCCACCCTGGGCTACAACGCGCCCAAGGACGACTGGCAGGCCTGGGTCGACATGCGCAACCTGACCAACCAGCACTACGCCGCCACCGTGACGCCGGGCTACGACGACAAAGGCCTGGACGCGGCGCGCTCGACGCCGGGCGAGGGGTTGGGGGTGTATTTCGGCGTGTCGTGGAGCCTGCGCTGAGGGCCGCCCCGCCCTCGCCTCTCAACGCCGACAAATAACCTGCGAGCTTGCGCCCATTGCAGGGCCGAGCCGCCACACACTAGAATAGGATTCATTCCCACTTACGACTTTTTCTCATGAAGCCCACTCCACCCGCCGAGGCCGCAACGCTCGAAGCCCTGTATCGCGGCTACCACGGCTGGTTGCTGAGTTGGTTGCGCCGCCGAGTGCAGTGTTCTCACTACGCGGCGGACGTGGCGCAGGACACCTTTATCCGCCTGCTCGCCACCGGCCCCTATGTGGCCCCGTGCGAACCCCAGGCCTACCTCGCAACCGTGGCGCGTCGCCTGTTGATGGACAAGGGTCGGCGCCAGCGCCTGGAGCAGGCCTACCTGGAAGAGCTCAAACTCTGCGCCGCCTGCATGGACCACGCGCCTTCTCCGGAGCAGATCCTGCAAGCGGTGCAAGTGCTGGAAGCCATCGACCGGGCCCTGGCCCAGATGAAGCCTCGGGTGCGCGAGAGTTTTGTCCTGCGGCACCTCGAAGGCCTGGACCAGACCCAGATCGCCCAGCGCCTGGGGGTCTCGGTGCGCACCGTGCAGCACGATCTGGTGGAGGCCCTGCTGGCCTGCGATCGGTGCGCCCAGGCATGAAATCATCGATACCACCCGAGGTATTGCGGCAGGCCGCCGAATGGCTGGTGCGCCTCGACCACCAGGCCGATGCCGCCACCGAACAGGCGTTCCAGGCCTGGCTGGCCGCCGACCCGCAACACCGCCACAGCATAACGCGCCTGCAAGGCCACCTGCTGCCCCTGCAACAGGCCCCGGCCCGTGCCGCATTGCGCCGGGCCCGACAACCACGAGCCGTGGCCACGGCGGCCAAATGCCTGGCCCTGGCTGTGCTGCTGAGCCTGGCTGCGGTGCCGGCCTACCAGTACGGGCAGCAGGGTTACTTGCTGGCCGACCTGAGCACCGGCAGCGGCCAGTGGCGCCAGCAACGCCTGGACGATGGCAGCGAGCTGCAACTCGAAGGCGGCTCGGCGGTGGACTTGCACTTTGACCCCCGCCAGCGTCGGGTGCAGTTGCTGCGCGGCGAAATCCTGGTGAACGTGGCCAAGGACGCCCAGCGGCCGTTTTATGTCGACACTCCCCAAGGCAGCATCCGCGCCCTGGGCACGCGGTTTATCGTCCAGCGCAGCGGCGATGCGACCCAGGTCACCATGCTCGAGTCCTCCACCCGCATCGACAGCGCCGGGCACCAACAGGTGCTCGGTCCCGGCCAGCGCCTGCGTTTCGATGCCCGGGGCCCGGGCACGGTGGAACAGGTCGATGCCGACGCCCTCGAGCAAGCCTGGACCCACCATCAATTGCTGGCCAACGACCAGCCCCTGGCGGACGTGCTTGAACGCCTGGCGCGGCATCGGCCGGGCCTGCTGCTGTTCGATCGCCAGGCCTTGCAAGGCCTGCGCGTGACGGTGATGTTGCCGACCGACGACAGCGACAAGGCGCTGCGCCTGCTGCAGCGCACCTTGCCGATTGAAGTCAGCCACTACACCCCATGGTTGACCCGGGTGACGCTCACCCCCGCGGAAAAATAATTTGCCCGGGCGTTGCGTGTTTGCGGTTTTGCTCCGTCCTTCCCTTGGCCAACATCCAAAGGAGCACCGATAACATGTCTTCAACCCCGTCCACCCGTGGCGGCCTGCTGCTGGCCGGCCACCTGTTGCTTGGCTGCCTGCCGCTGGCGTTGCCGGCCCTGTCCTATGCCCAGGAGCAGGTCCAGGCCTTCGACATTGCCCCCGGCCCTCTGGCTGATGTGCTGAGCCGTTTTGCCCAGGCCGCCGGTACGCCGATCGCCTTCCAGTCCGAGCAGGTGGCCGGCTTGACCAGCCCCGGCGTGCGCGGCAGCTACAGCGTGGCGGACGGGTTTGCCCAGGTGCTCGGCGGCAGCGGCTTCAGCGCCCGGGCCAGCGCCGATGGCTACCAGCTCGCCAGCGCCCCGGTGCAAGGCGCGCTGGCCCTGGGCGCGACCCAGATCAACGCCAACCTGTTGGGCACCATCACCGAAGGCAGCGGTTCCTACACCCCGGGCACCCTCGCCACCTCCACGCGCATGGTGCTCACCCCACGGGAGACGCCGCAGTCGATCACCGTGATCACCCGCCAGCACATGGATGATTTCGCCCTCAGTTCCATCGACGATGTGATGCGCCACACCCCGGGCATCACCGTGTCGACCTATGACAGCGAACGCACCAACTACTTCGCGCGCGGTTTCTCGATCGAGAACTTCCAATACGACGGCATCCCGACCCTGCGCAACTCGGCCTATTCGTCGGGGCAGACCCTGAGCGACATGGCGATCTACGACCGGGTGGAAGTGCTCAAGGGCGCCACCGGCCTGCTGAACGGCGCCGGAGCGCCGGGGGCGACGATCAACCTGATCCGCAAAAAGCCGACCCGCGACTTCAAGGCCAGTATCGAACTGGGCGCCGGCAGCTGGGACAACTACCGCTCGCAGATCGATGTCAGCGGCCCCCTGACCGACAGCGGCAACCTGCGCGGCCGGGCCGTGGCGGCGTACCAGGACAAGCACTCGTTCATGGACCACTACCAGCGCAAGACCAGCGTCTACTTCGCCAGCCTGGAAGCCGACCTCGGCGAGGACACCCTGCTGACGGTGGGCTTCGACGCCCAGGAAAACGACCCCCAGGGCTCGGGCTGGTCCGGCAGCCGTCCGCTGTTCGACCGCAATGGCGAGCGCATCGACGTCAAGCGCTCCTACAACAACGGCGCCAAGTGGAGCCGCTGGGAACAGTACACCCAGAGCGTGTTTTCGACCCTGGAACACAGCTTCGCCAATGGCTGGGTGGCCAAGGCGCAACTGACCCATCTGGAAAACGGCTACAACGCGCCGCTGGGTTCGGTGCAGAGCGGGCCGTTCCCAGCCACCGGGCTGTCGTCGCTGTGGTCCAACAAATTCACCGGCAAGACCCGCGCCGACAGCGGCCGACCTGTATGTCAACGGCCCCTTCAGCCTGCTGGGTCGCGAACATGAACTGGTGGTGGGCGCCTCGGCGTCCAACTCCCACTGGACCGGCAAGGACTACGGCGCCCCCGTCTACGCCAACGGCAACAGCTTCGACTTCTGGAGCTTCAACGGCGATGGGGTCGAGCCGGACTGGGGCGAACCGACCCAGTACAACGACATGACCACCCGCCAGAGCGCGGGCTACATCAGCGCCCGCTTCAACCTCAGCGATGACCTGAACCTGTTCCTCGGCACCCGCGTCGCCAACTACAAACTGACCGGCGACGAACACTCCACGGAAACCGGGCGGCTGGTGCCCTACGTCGGCGCCACCTACGACCTCAACGACAACTTCACCGCCTACGCCAGCTACACCGAAATCTTCATGCCCCAGACCTACAACCGCGACCGCGACAACAAGATGCTGCGGCCCAACGAGGGCAAGAACTATGAAGTCGGGATCAAGGGCGAATTCTTCGACGGCCGCCTGAATTCGAGCCTGGCCTACTTTGAAGTGCACGAAAAGAACCGCGCCGTCCCGGACGAGGCCTATAACGCCAACCCTGACCAACCCGGCGCTGGGCTACGCCGAGATGGGCATCACCTCCAAGACCAAGGGCTACGAAGCGGAGATTTCCGGCGAACTGGCCCCCGGCTGGCAGCTGCAAGGCGGCTACACCCACAAGGTCAGCCGTGATGAAAGCGGGGCCAAGGTCGGCACCTCCGAGCCCGAGGACCAACTGAGCCTGTACACCTCCTACAATCTCGGCGGCAGCCTCGACAAGCTGACCCTCGGCGGCGGCACCCGCTGGCAGGGCGAATCCTGGCGCGTGCTGACCAACTACTCGAAAAACAGCGCCAAGGAAAAATTCTCCCAGGACCCGTACTGGCTGGTGGACCTGATGGCGAAGTACCAAATCACCGAACACCTGTCCACCACCCTTAACCTCAATAACGCCTTCGACAAGCGCTACTACACCAACATCGGCTTCTACAACACCGCCTACTACGGCGACCCGCGCAACGTGATGCTCAACACCCGCTGGGATTTCTAACTCCCCAGCCAGCCCAAAAAAAACGCCATGCCCTCCCCGAGGCCATGGCGTTTTTGCACCACCGCAAACCCCGTAGCCGCTGCCGAGGCACGAGGCTGGGGCTACGGGGTTGCGGCGCCGGGTTGCCAGTCATCGGGAATCACTGCAATCACATCGATTTCCATCAGCCATTGCGGC
Source organism: Pseudomonas sp. CF161 (assembly GCF_000416215.1). Lineage (NCBI taxonomy): Bacteria > Pseudomonadati > Pseudomonadota > Gammaproteobacteria > Pseudomonadales > Pseudomonadaceae > Pseudomonas > Pseudomonas sp. CF161. The sequence continues at coordinate 21,430 of NZ_ATLP01000094.1, read as the reverse complement.
TGGCCCAGGCCCGAGATCACCAACCCGGTAGAGATCGGGAACACGCCCTTGAGCCACTTGCCGATCTCCTGATACACCGGCTCGCGGTAGCGCGGGTCGATGATGTAGGTGGTGGTCTTGACGATATGGGACAGGTCCGAACCCGCCTCTTCCAGCAGTTGCTTGACGTTTTTCATCGCCTGTTCGGCCTGGGCCCGGGGGTCGCCGAGGCCGACCAGGTTGCCATCGAAATCGGTGCCGATCTGGCCGCGCACATACACCGTGTTGCCGGCGCGCACGGCCTGGCACAGGTCGTTGTCCAGGGCCTGGTTGGGGTAGGTTTCCTTGGTGTTGAACATGCGGATACGGGTGTGGGTGGGCTGCGACATCGGGAGCTCCTGAAGAGAGAAATACAACGCTCGGCCGGCACTGCGGGTGCCGGGTCGGGCCATGGCGGTCACGCACTGACCGCCGGTTTTTCCAGCAGGGTGAGCGGCGCGGCGGCGCTGTCGGCCTGGCGCTGGCTGGCATCGCGATAGGTCAGGTACTGGCGCTGGGTGGCGATATGGTCGGCGACGTATTTGGCGTCGTGCCACACGCCCCAGATAAACGACGAGCCCCGCCGTGACTGCCACGGCAGGCCCAGGAAGTAGATCCCCGGTTCCGTGGACACCCCACGCTGGTGCTGCGGCTTGCCGCTGGCATCAAAGGCATCGACTTCCATCCAGCTGTAATCCGCGACAAAACCGGTGGCCCAGATGATGGTGCTGATGCCCGCTGCCGCCAGATCGAGTTCGAGGATCGGCTGGGTCACGCACTGCGGATCGGGGAATACCCGACGGGCTTCAGGGTCGAGGGGCAGGTCCAGGCCGTTGCGCTCGATGTAGGCATCGGCGGCATTGAGCAGCGCCAGGTAGTTCTCGTCGCCACGCGCCAGGTTGTCGACCAGGTCCGGGCGAAAGCTCACCACCCCATCCTTGAAGGACTGGGTCAGGCCCACCAGGTTCAGGCCGCGCTGGGCCAGCTCGCGAAAGTCCACGGTACGCCCGCCGTGGGCACCGCTGACGGCGATGGTCACGTGCTCGCGGCCGGGCTTCATCGCGGCGGCGTCCCACTCCCCCAACACCCCCAGCCACCAGCAGAAATCCCGGTTGCGGTAGGCCCGAGGCGGCCGGTCGTGCTGGCCGATGGAGAGGTACACGGTCTTGCCGGCGCGTTGCAGTTCATCGGCAATCTGCGTGCCCGATGAACCGGCGCCCACTACCAGCACCGCGCCTTCGGGCAGTTGCCCGGGGTTGCGGTAGTGCGCCGAATGCAATTGGGTCAGGCGTGGGTCCTGGGGCGCGATGGCCGGGATCACCGGCTGCTGGAACGGCCCGGTCGCTGCCACCACGCGGTTGGCTTCGATCACGCCCTCGGAGGTTTCCACGGTAAAGCCCGGACGCCCGATATTGCGTCGCACTTTGTGCACCTCGACCCCGGTGCGGATCGGCGCGTTAAAGGTGCGGGCGTAGGCCTCGAAGTAATCCGCCACCCGCTCCTTGGAGGCAAAGCTGTCCGGGCTCAGGTCGTCGAACTCCAGCCCCGGAAAGCGATCGTGCCAGGCCGGCCCATTGGCCACCAGCGAATCCCAGCGCCCGGTGCGCCAGGCTTCGGCAATCCGGTTGCGCTCCAGCACCAGGTGCGGCACCCCCAGTTTGCTCAGGTGTTCGCTCATGGCCACGCCTGCCTGACCGGCGCCCACAACCAGCGTATCTGTCTGTATTTTTCCAGCTGTCATGCCTGTGTCCTTCTCGAAGGCGGGTGTGGTCGCATTCTGTGCAGATACAGGGCATAGCGAAATTATGATTTTTGTCGTCGCAAGGCAGGAAAAAACTAGGGCCGGCAGCGACGCCTGCACGGCCCTGCGGCTGACCTACTCGGCGCCGAGCATGCCGTGGCACAACAGGCCGAGGAAGCTGCGCATATGCGCCGCATGGGCGGCACGGTCCGGGGTGGGCTCGGTGGCCAGGCGGATGAACGCCATGTTGGCGTACTGGTTGAAGACGGTGGCGGCGACCTCGATATCGACGCTCGCGCGCACCTTGCCCAGGCGCTGGAAATGCATCAGCAGGGCCTTGGTTTCCTCGATCACCGCCGCGTTCCAGGGTTGCAGGGCCTGGGACAGCTCACCGGTGAACAGAAACGGCGCCAGCTCGCGCCACAGGGACGCCGGCATGGCCTGGAGCTGGTAGCGGGTCATCAGGCCTTCGAACTCGCACAGGGCCTCCAGCGGGTCGCTGCGCTCGTCCAGGTGGGCCCGGGCCTCGCCCATGGCCTGCTCATCCGGGGCCTTGAGCAGGGCCAGGAGAATTTCCTGCTTGCCGCCGAAATAATTGACCACGGTCGGCGACGACACCCCCGCCTGGTGGGCGATCTGCTCCAGGGTGGTGGCACCGAACCCATTGCGCTTGAACAGCTGCAACGCGGCCTCGGCGATCACCTGGCGGCGCTGCTCCTTTTGCCTCTCTCGTAGTCCGGACATGGTTCCCCTGGGGTGCGCTGACGATGTCGGCCAGCCTACGGATATCACTTTTCAAGGACAAATATTTTCTTTACAAAAATATTTTTAGGTGCCAAATATTATCCCCGCACTGCCCTGCCCCCGTCGGCAGGCAGCCCGATCGCCCACTGCGCCTCACACCTGGAGCACGCCATGACCGCCGACCTCGACCCCACCCGCAGCACCCTGGACTATCAAAACGCCGACGCCGCGCACCACATTCACGCCTTCGTCGACCAGAAAGCCCTCAACGCCGAAGGCCCGCGGGTGATGGTCGGCGGCGAGCGCCTGGCGCTGTGGGACAACGACGGCAAGCGCTACCTGGACGGCATGTCCGGCCTGTGGTGCACCAACCTCGGTTACGGCCGCAAGGACCTGGCCGACGCGGCCTACGCGCAATTGCAGCAACTGCCGTACTACAACATGTTCTTCCACACCACCCACCCGGCAGTGATCGAGCTGTCCGAGCTGCTGTTCAGCCTGCTGCCGGCCCACTACAGCCACGCGATCTACACCAACTCCGGTTCCGAGGCCAACGAGGTGTTGATCCGCACCGTGCGCAAGTTCTGGCAGGTGATGGGCCAGCCGCAGAAGAAAATCATGATCGGCCGCTGGAACGGCTACCACGGCTCGACCCTGGCGGCGACCGCCCTGGGCGGCATGAAATTCATGCATGAAATGGGCGGCACCGTGCCCGATGTGGCGCATATCGACGAACCCTACTGGTACGCCCACGAAGGCAACCTGAGCCCCGAGGAGTTCGGCCTGCAGAGGGCGCGGCAACTGGAGCAGAAGATCCTCGAACTGGGAGCCGACAAGGTCGCCGCCTTCGTTGCCGAGCCGTTCCAGGGCGCAGGCGGGATGATCATTCCACCGGCCAGCTACTGGCCGGAAATCCAGCGCATCTGCCGCCAGTACGACGTGTTGCTGTGCGCTGACGAAGTGATCGGCGGCTTTGGCCGCACCGGCGAATGGTTCGCCCACCAGGCCATGGGCTTCGAGCCCGACACCCTGTCCATCGCCAAGGGCCTGACCTCGGGCTACATCCCCATGGGCGGGCTGATTCTGTCGCGGCGCATGGCCGAGGCCCTGGTGGAAAAAGGCGGCGTATTCGCCCACGGCCTGACCTACTCCGGGCACCCGGTGGCCGCCGCCGTGGCCATCGCCAACCTCAAGGCCTTGCGCGATGAGGGGGTGGTGACCCAGGTCCGCACCGACACTGGGCCGTACTTGCAGAACTGCCTGCGAGAGGTGTTCAGCGACCACCCGCTGGTGGGTGAAGTCCAGGGCATCGGCCTGGTGGCGGCACTGCAGTTCGCCGAAGACAAGGCCACCCGCAAACGCTTTGCCAACGAGAACGATATCGCCTGGCGCTGCCGCACCATCGGCTTCGAAGAGGGCCTGATCATCCGCTCGACCCTGGGCCGCATGATCATGGCCCCGGCTCTGGTGGCGACCCGTGCCGAGCTCGATGAGTTGGTGGACAAGACGCGGATCGCCGTCGATCGCACCGCCCGCGAGTACGGGCGCTTGTAACGGCGAGCGCTGATCTGGCAAGTATTTACTTAAGCAAGCACCACAAAAAACCTCGTTTCGCCAACCGCAGCGCCTGGACAGAATGGATTCATATCCCGTCCACGCCCCGGGACCACCTGGGGCGCGGATGGCTGGCCAGACGAAACAGGAGCACCACGCCATGACTTTTTCCATCGTCGGCCGCTGCGCCGAAACCGGTCAATTGGGGATCGCCATCAGTTCCTCGAGCATTGCCGTGGGCGCGCGTTGCCCCTGGCTGCGCCCGGGGGTCGGGGCGGTCGCCACGCAAAACATCACCCTGCCCGCCCTCGGGCCCCAGGTGCTGGAACAGATGGAGGCCGGCCTGTCCCCCGCCCAGGCGCTGGACAAGGCCCTGACCCGCAATGGCTACAGCCAGTACCGGCAATTGACCGCCATCGACCACCTGGGCCAGACCGCGCACTTCAGCGGCAGCCAGACCCTGGGCACCCACCACGCGCTGGCCGGCGAGCAGTGCGTCGGCGCCGGCAATATGCTGGCCGACCCCGGGGTGATCGAAACCCTGGTGCAGACCTTCGAAACCAGCGGCGGGCAACTGGCCGACCGGCTGATCGCCGCGATGCAGGCCGCAGTCGCGGCCGGGGGCGAAGCCGGGCCGGTGCATTCGGCGGCGATGGTGGTGGTCGGCGAGTTGACCTGGCCCATCGTCGACCTGCGGGTCGACTGGGCCGAGCATGACCCCATCGGCCAACTCGCGCAGCTGTGGCAGGCCTACAGCCCGCAGATGCAGGACTACATCGTGCGCGCGCTGGACCCGACCAAAGCCCCACGCTACGGCGTGCCCGGGGATGAATAGATGAACAGCCGCGAGTTGCTGGCCAAACTGGTCGGCTTCGACACCACCAGCCGCGAATCCAACCTGCACCTGATCGAGTTTGTGCGTGACTACCTGGCGGGGTTCGGGGTGCCCTGCGAACTGATCTTCAATGAGCCGCGCAGCAAGGCCAATCTGTTCGCCACCCTGGGCCCGCCACAGGTGCCGGGCATTGTCCTGTCCGGGCACACCGATGTGGTGCCGGTGGACGGCCAGGCGTGGAGCGTCGCCCCTTTCGAGCTCAGCGAGCACGACGGCAAGCTCTACGGGCGCGGCACCGCCGACATGAAGGGCTATATCGCCTGTGTCCTGGCGGCGGTGCCCAGGTTTCTCGCGGCGCCATTGCGCATGCCGCTGCACATCGCCCTGTCCTATGACGAAGAAGTCGGCTGCCTGGGGGTGCGCTCGCTGCTCGCCGAACTTGAGCGGCGGCCACACAAGCCGCTGCTGTGCATCATTGGCGAACCCACTGAACTCAAGCCGGTGCTCGGGCACAAGGGCAAGCTGGCGATGCGCTGTGACGTGCATGGCGCGGCCTGCCATTCGGCCTACGCGCCCCAGGGGGTGAACGCCATCGAATACGCCGCCGAGCTGATTGGCGAACTGGGCCGCATCGGCGCCCACCTGCGCCGCCCGGAGCTGCATGACCCGCGTTTCGACCCGCCGTACAGCACCGTGCAGACCGGGATGATCAGCGGCGGCAAGGCGCTGAATATCGTCCCGGCCGATTGTCGTTTCGACTTTGAAGTCCGTGCCCTGCCCGACCAGGATCCGCGGCAGGTCGCCGAGCAGTTGCAGCACTTCGCGCAACAGCAATTGCTGCCGAGGATGCAGGCAGTGGACGGTGCCAGTGGCATTGGTTTTTCCGAGCTTTCAGCCTATCCGGGCCTGGCCACCGACGCCGACAGCCAGGCGGCGCGCTGGATTGCCCAGTTCTGTGGTTCCAGCGAATTTGCCACCGTGGCGTTTGGCACCGAGGGCGGGTTGTTCGACGCCGTGGGCATCCCCACGGTGGTTTGCGGGCCGGGCAGCATGGACCAGGGCCACAAGCCCGACGAGTTTGTCAGCCTCGCCCAGCTCGCGGGCTGCGACGCCATGCTCGAACGCCTGGCGTCGGCCCTGCAAGGCTGACCTCAGGCCTGGTCCCTGGGCGCCAACACTTCGCGGCAGTGATCGACAAACAATTGCGCCGGCTTGGTCAACTGCGAACGGCGCAACCAGGCCGCGGACAACCCGGAGCCCGTGACCTCTTCCACCAGCGGTACGCAGACCAGCTTCTGGCCGTCGTAGGTGTAGTCGGACGTGGGCCGGGTCACCAGGATCGAAAAGCCGAAACCGCGCCCGACCATGCCCCGCACCATCTCGATCGAGGGTGAGCTGAACAGGATGTGCGGGGTCAGGCCGCGCTCCTCGAAGATGCTGACGAAGTAGGTCCGGCTGGGCTGCACATCCAGCAGCACCATGGGTTCGAGCACCAGGTCATTGAGTGACACCCGGGCCTGATGGGCGAAGCGATGGCCTTCGGGCAACAGCGCGTAGGGCTGCTGCGGCGCCATCAACGGCGCGGTGTCGATGGTGCTGTCCAGGTCATGCTCATAGAGAATCGCCAGGTCGATGCTGCCCGAGGTCAGGGCCTGCACCAGCTCTTGCTGCTCGCCGTCCCGAATGCGAATTTCCACCCCCGGCCAGCGATCGCGAAAGCCGGCGATCAAGCGTGGCAGGTACAGCGGCGCGACGGTTTCAAAACAGCCAATGTCGATCTGCCCGGCCACCACATCGTTATCGGCCAGGGCGTTTTGCTCGAACTCATGGGCCACCCGCAGCAGCTCCTGGGCCTTGCGATAGAAGCGCGCGCCGCTGGGGGTCAGGGACACACCCTGGGCGTGATGGCGGATAAACAGCTGCACGCCAAAGCTTTCTTCCAGGTGCTTGATTGCGGTCGAGACCGAAGGTTGGGCGATGTAAAGCTTGCGCGAGGCCTCGGCCACGCTGCCGCATTCGACGGTGGTGACGAAGTATTTGAGTTGTCGCAAGTTGTAAGCGGCCATGGCTACCTCGAAAGAGATGGGTCGAACGCATCAAAACGGGGCGCGATCACGGCGCTCGTGCACCGCGTGCAGCTTAGTAGAACGCCGCTGCTGCGTGCCTGCACGAGCCATCGTGCCCCCGGCGAAATGATGCGCGGTACTGGGCCAGGTCAATCAAGAATCGGGCCGTTGCGCCAACGCGCGCACAACCTCGATTCTGCAACCAGCACGCCCCGGGGTGAAACCAGCAATTTCCTGGGGCCTGAACTTAAAAAAGCTGCTCAACCCGATGCCGCCCAAGCACGAGACTGCCAGACAGGCCCACCCCCATAGCCGCTGCCGAGGCACGAGGCTGCGCTGGCCCTTATGGACGCCGAGCAGTGTCAGGTGTTGATGGGTTGTCTGGTTGGGCCTGCGGCAGCGGCTACAGGGCGGGACGTCGAGGAGCGTCAGTGGTTGAACAGCCTCGTGCCTCGACAGCGGCTACGGGCGATGCGTGCGCCACGATGAAGCACGCCAGCCGAGGTTTTTTATCGATACGGAACACATTTTTACTAATTTCCCACCCCCGGCGCTTGGCCCACTATCGGCCCCACTGATCGTGGACGGAGCCCCGAGGGGCCAACTGGGAGTATGCAGTGACTGACCTCAATACCTGGCAAACGCTAGCGGCCAAGCAACCCTTTAGCGACAGCGCACTGATCGCCGGGCGGGCGCACGCCGCGTTGAGCGGCGAGACCTTCGCCGTGCGCAACCCGGCGACCAATGCCCTGCTGGCCAACGTCGCCGCCTGCGGCGATGCCGATATCGACCTGGCCGTCAGCGCCGCCCGCAAGAGCTTTGCCAGCGGCCCCTGGGCTCGCCTGTTGCCTAGGGAACGCAAGGCGGTGCTGCTGCGCCTGGCCGAGCTGATCCTGGCCCACCGCGAAGAGCTGGCCCTGCTCGACAGCATGAGCATGGGCAAGCCGGTGATGGACGCCTGGAACATCGATGTGCCCGGCGCCGCCCACGTCTTTGCCTGGTACGCCGAAAGCCTCGACAAGCTCTACGACCAGGTCGCCCCCACCGGCCGCGGCGCCCTGGCCACCATCACCCGCGAGCCCCTGGGCGTGATTGCCGCCGTGGTGCCGTGGAACTTCCCGCTGGACATGGCCGCCTGGAAGCTCGCGCCGGCCCTGGCCGCCGGCAACAGCGTGATCCTCAAGCCCGCCGAGCAGTCGCCGTTCTCGGCCCTGCGCCTGGCCGAGCTGGCGCTGCAAGCCGGGGTCCCGGAAGGCGTGTTCAACGTGGTGACCGGCCTCGGCCAGCACGCCGGGCGCGCCCTGGGCCTGCACCCGGATATCGACGCGCTGGCGTTCACCGGCTCGACCCAGGTCGGCAAGCATTTCATGCAGTACTCGGCGCAATCCAACCTCAAGCAGGTGTGGCTCGAATGCGGCGGCAAGAGCCCAAACCTGGTGTTCGCCGATTGCCAGGACCTGGACCTGGCCGCGCAAAAGGCCGCGTTCGGGATTTTCTTCAACCAGGGCGAAGTGTGCTCAGCCAACTCGCGGTTGCTGGTGCAGCGCTCGATCCACGATGAGTTCGTCGAACGCCTGATCGAGCAGACCCGGCACTGGCAGCCCGGCGACCCACTGGACCCCGCGAGCAAGATGGGGGCGATGGTCGATGCACGGCAGACGGCCCGGGTCATGGACTACATCGCCCAGGCCGGCAGCGACGGGGCACAACGGGTGGCCGGCGGCGAGCAGGTGACGCTCAACGGTTCGAACAACTTCATCCAGCCCACCCTCTTCACCCAAGTCACGCCGCAGATGCGCCTGTCCCGCGAAGAAGTGTTCGGGCCGGTGCTGGCAATCACCGCCTTCGACGATGAAGACCAGGCGGTGCAGATGGCCAACGACCATATCTATGCCCTGGCCGCCTCGGTCTGGAGCGATGACCTGAACCGCGCCCATCGCGTCGCCGGCCGCCTGAATGCCGGAACCGTGTCGGTCAATACCGTGGATGCCCTGGACGTCTGCGTGCCCTTTGGCGGAGGCAAGCAATCGGGCTTTGGCCGCGACCTGTCGCTGCACTCGTTCGACAAATACACCCAGCTCAAAACCACCTGGTTCCAGCTGCGCTGAGCCCTTATCGCAACAGCGGCCCGGTTCGTGCTTGGCCACTGTGACGCACGACCCGGCCGTTTGCGCAAAACCGGCCGGGCACTGTTTACCTGCTTGATCCTTCTTGCCTGCAACTCATGCCGGGGCGTTTGCCCGGGCGATACCAGAGTGAATGACCGATGAATAATAACGACAACAGAGCGGCAACCCTTGAACTGAGCACCATCCAGCCCATTGCCCGACACCTGCGCCACGGCCGCGCCCGCGACCTGTTCACCATCTGGTTCGGCTCCAACATCATGTTGCTGACGGTGGTCACCGGTGCACTGGCAGTCACGGTGTTCAAGTTGCCGTTCCTGGCGGCCATGGCCGCCTTGATTGCCGGCAACCTGATCGGCGGCATCTTCATGGCCCTGCACTCGGCCCAGGGCCCGCAACTGGGTGTGCCGCAGATGGTGCAGACCCGGGGCCAGTTCGGCTCTTACGGCTCGCTGTTGGTGGTGGCCCTGGTGGTGATCATGTACCTGGGCTTTTTCGCCTCCAACCTGGTGCTCGGCGGGCAATCGCTGCACAGCCGCTACCCGCTGTTCAGCACCAACCAGGGCATCGTCCTGGTGGGCTTGATCAGTGTAGTGGCGACGGTGTTCGGCTATCGCCTGATCCACGCCTACACCCGGCTCATGTCCTACGTCTCGGGGGCGATCCTGCTGCTGTGCTTTGCCTGGATCATCGGCGTGCACGGGCTGCCGGCGGACTTCCTGCAACGTAACCAGACCAACCTCCAGGGCTTTCTCGGCACCCTGTCGATCGCGGCCCTGTGGCAACTGGCGTATGCACCCTATGTCTCGGACTACTCGCGCTACATGCCGGCCGACACCGGTGGCCGCGCCGCGTTCTGGTCCAGCTACTGGGGCTGCTGCCTGGGTTCGATCCTGCCCATGACCCTGGGGGTGGTGGTTGGCCTCAGCGTGGAAGGCGACATCATCAGCGGCCTGATCGAGATGACCGGCAGCATCGCGACCCTGGTGGTGGCGGTGTTTTCCATCGGCATCGCCGCCACCAACGCCATGAACCTGTACTGCGGCACCCTCTCGGCCATCACCGTGGGCCAGACCCTGGTGCCCACCTGGTCGGCCGGCGCCCTGTCGCGGGCGGTGACCGCGCTGCTGCTGTTCTCCATTGCCCTGGCCCTGGCGCTGCTGGGCCAGGATGACTTCATGGCCAACTACACCAACTTCATTCTGTTGCTGCTGTATGTGCTGGTGCCCTGGACCGCGATCAACCTGGTGGACTACTACCTGATCGCCCATGGCAACTACGACGTCGACTCGTTCTTCCGCCGCGACGGCGGGATCTACGGCTACTTCAACTGGACGGCAGTGGGCTGCTATGTGCTCGGGGTGCTGGTGCAGATTCCGTTCATGGCCACCGAGCTGTACACCGGGGTCATCGCCCAGGCCATGGGCGGCGCCGATATTTCCTGGATCGTCGGGTTGCTGGTGATCTCGCCGGTCTACTACCTGGCCAGCCGCCGTCGCAGCCGCCAGCAAGCACTCAAACCCGCAGGGAGAAACGCATGAACACTGACTACGACTACATCATTGTCGGCGCCGGTTCCTCCGGCTGCGTCCTGGCCAACCGCCTGAGCGCCGACCCGAGCGTCAGCGTGTGCCTGATCGAAGCCGGCGGCCACGACAACAGCCAGCGCATCCAGACCCCGGCGGGCACCATCACCCTGTACAAGAGCAAGACCTACAGCTGGAACTTCTTCTCCACGCCACAGCAAAACCTCAACGGCCGCCGCCTGCACACGCCACGGGGCAAGGCCCTGGGCGGCTCCAGTTCGATGAACAGCATGATCTACATTCGCGGCCATGCCAGCGACTACGATCGCTGGGCCGAGGCCGGCTGCCCGGGCTGGGACTGGAACAGCGTGCTGCCCTATTTCAAGAAGTCGGAGAACAACCAGCTGGGCCAGGACCCGCGCCTGCATGGCACGGGCGGCGAGCTGAATGTCGAGGCGGCGCGCGACCCCAACCCGGTGTCGGCGCTGTTTGTCAGAGCCGCGCAGCGCCTGGGCCTGGCGCGCAACGATGACTTCAACGGCGAGCGGCTCGAAGGCTGCGGGATCTACAACCTCACGCAGAAAAATGCCCGGCGCCTGTCGAGCTACCGCGCTTTTGTCGCACCGGTGCGGGAGCGTCCCAACCTCACGGTCGTCACCGACTGTTCGGTGCGCTCGTTGATCCTCGAACAGCGGGTGGCCCGCGGCGTGCAAGTGGACATCCAGGGTCAGCCCCAGGCCTTGCACGCCCGCCGTGAAGTGCTGCTGTGCGCCGGTTCCCTGGGCAGCCCGCAGCTGCTGCTGGCGTCCGGTATCGGCCCGGCCGCCGAGCTGCAACAAGCCGGAGTCGAGGTCCGGCATGACCTGCCCGGGGTCGGCAAAAACCTCCAGGACCACCTCGACGGGCTGCTGACCATTCGCTCGAAAAGCCCGCTGACGCTGGGCTTCTCCCTGGGCTCGCTGCCCAGCATTCTCGCCGCGCCCCTGCGCTACCTGCTGGCGCGCAAGGGCTGGCTCACCACCAACTATGTGGAGGCCGGCGGTTTTGCCCGCACGCCCCTGGCCGACGCCGTGCCCGATGTGCAGTTCCACTTTGTACCGGGCTATCGCAGCCATCGCGGACGGCTGTTCGAATGGGGCCATGGCTATGCGGTGCACACCTGCGTACTGCGGCCCAAAAGCATTGGCGAGCTGCGCCTGGACCGCGATGGCCAGTTGCTGATCGACTTCAATTTCCTCAGCGACCCGAGTGACGCCCAGGTACTGATCGAGGGCCTGAAACTGGCCCGGCGAATTCTGGCCGACAGCCAGTTCGACGCCATTCGCGGCGAGGAGATGCTGCCCGGCAAAGCGGTGCAGACCGACGAGCAGTTGCTGGCCTATGTGCGCGAGTACGCAGCGACGGTGTTCCACCCGGTGGGCACCTGCAAGATGGGGCTCGACCCCATGAGCGTGGTCGGCCCGGACTTGAAGGTCCACGGGGTGCAGGGGCTGCGGGTGGTGGATGCCTCGATCATGCCGAGCCTGATCAGCGGCAACACCAACGCGCCGTGCATCATGATCGGCGAAAAAGCCGCCGACCTGATCCTGCACGGCACACCCCAGGCCGCCAGTGCCACCCGCATGAATCAGGCAGTGACCAGCTGACGACTCTGTGGCGAGGGCGCTTGCTCCCGCTCGGCTGCGCAGCAGCCGCAAAGGGCCATACGCGCTGGGCCAGAGGCACCGAGGTCTCAGGGGTTGGGCCTGCTGCGCAGGCCAGCGGGAGCAAGCTCCCTCACCACAAAAACAGCCCAGCGCGACGCCCATACGATCTGGCTCCCTTCACCACAAAACAGCCCAGTGCGACGACCATGAGACCTGGCTCCCCTCCCCTGTGGCGAGGGAGCTTGCTCCCGCTCGGCTGCGCAGCAGCCGCAAAGGGCGGCATGCGCTGGGCCAGAGGCAGCGAGGGGCCAGGGGTTGGGCCTGCTGCGCAGGCCAGCGGGAGCAAGCTCCCTCACCACAAAAACAGCCCAGCGCGACGCCCATACGACCTGGCTCCCTTCACCACAAAACAGCCCAGTGCGACGCCCATGAGACCTGGCTCCCCTCCCCGTGGCGAGGGAGCTTGCTCCCGCTCGGCTGCGCAGCAGCCGCAAAGGGCGGCATGCGCTGGGCCAGAGGCACCGAGGTCTCAGGGGTTGGGCCTGCTGCGCAGGCCGGCGGGAGCAAGCTCCCTCACCACAAAAACAGCCCATCTTTTTCATCGTCAGCGACGACATATTTACTAATTTTCCTGCCCCTCGACATCAGCCAACATCAACCTCGCCCCACAGCGGCAAAAGGTCCGTCAGAGACCCGCAGGATGTTCCCGTTTTTGGCGTCTAGCCCCACTGCCCCGAGATATACGAACTAAAAACCATCGTTCCGGGAGTGCTCAATGATCAAGTCTTTCGTCTCGCGCTGCATGCGTCCCCTGGTGTTCACCGCTATCGCCGCCGGCGTTGCCAGCGGCGCCCAGGCCGGCACCCTGTCCATCGGCCATACCACCTGGGTCGGCTACGGCACCCTGTACCTGGCCAAGGACCTGGGTTACTTCAAGGAAGGCGGGCTCACCGTCGACCTGCCGACCATCGAGGAAGCCTCGATGTACATGGCGGCCCAGGCCTCGGGCAAGTTGTCCGGCTCGGCCTCGACCCTGGACGAGATCCTCAAGTACCGACCGCAGTTCTGCTTCAAGGCCGTGGCCGCCCTGGATGAAAGCCACGGTGGCGATGGCGTGCTGGTGGGCAAGGAAGTCAACCGCCTGCAAGACCTCAAGGGCCAGTCGGTGGCGGTCAACGAGGGTTCGGTGTCGCAGTTCTGGCTCAATTACCTGCTGAAAAACGCCGGCATGAAAATGAGCGACCTGAACATCCAGAACATGACCGCCGACGACGCCGCCACCGCCTTTATTTCCGGGCGCGTGCCGGCCGCCGTGACCTGGGAACCGCACCTGACCACCGTGCGCAACAAACAACAGGGCAAGGTGCTGGTGGACAGCAGCAGTACCCCGGGGGTGATCGTCGATGTGGTAGCCCTGAGCTGCGACGTGATCGACAAGCAGCCGGACGACATCAAGGCCCTGGTGGCCGGCCTGTACAAGGCCGTGAAGTACACCCAGGAACACCCGAAAGAAGCCTACGCGATCATGGCCAAGGGCGTCGGCGGCTATCTGGCGGACCCGGCCGAGCTGGAAGCCGCGGCCAAGGGCGTGCGCTTCTACGACCAGGCCACGAGCGAGAAGCTGCTGGGCAGCAATGGCAGCACCGGCGAGGCGGCCACGGTGATCAAGCTGGCCAATGAAACCGCCAGCGAGCTGCAGGGCAAAGCCTTCAACGTCAGCTACAGCGACTTGATCGACAACCGCTTTATCAGCCCGAAATAGGAGCTCGCCATGTCCAAGCGCAATTCGTGGCTGAACCGCTGCCTGACGCCCAAGACCGGCTTGCCGATCCAGGTGGTCTGGAGCGCCAGCGCCCTGGCCTGGGGCCTGCTGATCGGCTTGTGGGCGTTTCTGTCCTACGGCGGCGTGGTCCCGGCGATGTTCCTGCCGACCCCGGGGGCGGTGTTCGACGCCGCCCTGCGCCTGGCCCGCGACGGCACCCTGGGGCCCCATGTCTGGGCCAGCGTCGAGGTGGTGATGATCGGCTTCGTGATCTCATCCCTGGTGGCGGTGCCCATCGGGCTGCTGATGGGCAGCTTCCGGGTGGTGCAGGCGTTTCTCGAACCCCTGGTGAACTTTATCCGCTACCTGCCGGTGACCTCGTTCGTGCCGCTGTTCATCCTGTGGATCGGCATCGGCCTGGAGCAGCGGGTGTCGATCATTATTTTCGGCGTGTTCTTCCAGCAGCTGGTGATGATCGCCGACGTGTCCAAGGGCATTTCCAAGGACCTGATCAACGCCTCCTACACCCTGGGTTCGAGCCGCGTCGACGCGGTGCTGCACGTGATCGCCCCGGCATCGCTGCCGGGGGTACTCGACACCTTGCGCGTGACCATGGGCTGGGCCTGGACCTACCTGGTGGTGGCCGAACTGGTGGCCGCCTCCAGCGGCCTGGGCTACCTCAGCCTCAAGGCCATGCGCGGGTTCCAGGTCGATGTGATTTTCCTGGCGATCGCCGTGATCGGCCTGCTGGGCCTGGTCACCGATCAACTGTTCAGATTCCTCCGTTTGAAGGTGGCCGCATGGGCTCAGTAACCGCAACCTCTCCCACCCAACTCACCCAGGCCCGCATCGCCCCGCAGCCGGCGCCGCAACTGCGGGTGGACCAGGTCACCCTGCAATACAAGACCCCGTCGGGCAGCACCTTCACCGCCCTGGAACAGGTGTCGTTCGAGGTGCCCGACCAGCAATTTGCGGTACTGGTCGGCCCCTCGGGCTGCGGCAAGTCGAGCCTGCTATACCTGACGGCAGGCCTGGCCGAGCCGACTTCGGGCGAAATCTACGTCGGTGGCCAGCAGGTGGATGGGCCCGGTGCCGATCGCGGCATGGTGTTCCAGGGCTACACCCTGTTTCCATGGCTGACGGTGCGCAAGAACATCGAGTTCGGCCTCAAGCGCCGTGGCGTGCCGGCGGCGGAGCGCAAGGAGATCGTCGAGCACTACCTGAATGAAGTCGGCCTGCTGCGCTTTGCCGATAACTATTCCAAGCAACTCTCGGGGGGGATGATGCAACGCGTGGCCATCGCCCGGGCCCTGGCCAACGACCCGCAGATCCTGCTGATGGACGAACCCTTCGGCGCCCTCGACAGCCAGACCCGGTTGCAGATGCAGCAACTGCTGCTCAAGGTCTGGGAGCACAGCAAGAAAACCGTGCTGTTCGTGACCCACGATATCGACGAGGCGATCCTGCTCGGCGACCGGATCTTCGTCATGGGCGCCCGCCCCGGGCGGATCAAGGAAGTGCTCGACGTGCCCATCGGCCGCCCGCGCAACCTGGACATGGTCATGGACCCGGACTTTATCCGCATGAAGCGCAACATCTTCCACCTGCTGCACGACGGGCCCGAGGACGATCACTAACGGCGCGGCACCCGCCGCCTAGTCAGCCGATGCAGGCGGCAGCTATTCAAGGATATGGGTCCGGCACACTGCCAGGATTTCATCGGCCAGCGGCAAATCATCCGGACACGCTCGGGATTGATCCAGCCGTACCGCCTGCCCCTGATTTTGGGCAACGACCTGGCCGGCGTGGTGCTGCGGCTGGGCGCCGAGGTCGACGCTTCAAGTCGAAGGACGAGGTCTACGGGCGCCCTCCCCAGGCCCCTATCGGCACCGTCGCCGTGCGGATTGCCATGCCCGAGAAAGCCCTGAAGTCTGTCGCACAGGGATGCGCCAACGACAAGGAGGTCATCAAGCACCTAAGCCGCAAGCTTCAAGCTTGCGGCTTAGGTTGCTTGACGCTGCCGCCCGCCAATGGTCAGATGCGCGCCAGTTTCAGGTGTCCGCAGCCGTCGTGCTGCGGGTGAAACGGGAAGCCGGTAGGCCCTTTGGGGCGAGTCCGGCGCTGCCCCCGCAACGGTATGCGAGCGAAACATTCACACAGCCACTGTGCCTCGGCATGGGAAGGCGAATGTTTCATGCCCCTCGCGAGCCCGGAGACCGGCCTGATCCCTACATGGCAATCCGCGGTGGGCGGGTGCAGGCCTTGGCGTGCGTAGGCTGTTCCCTGCCCGTCACTTTCTGCTTCAGCTCCCGCGGGTGGCCCGACCAGGCTCAACCCGGCGCTTCCCGATGACGCTTTGCACCCCGCCCCGCCCTGCTCCCTTTGTCTGGCCCGACCACGAAGCGGCGTTTTATGCCGAGCATCTGGCCGCCTCCAACTATGTCGAACGTGTCGGCGGCTGCCTGCTGCAACTGCTCGGCCCGCAGCGGCAACTGCTGGATATCGGTGCCGGTTCGGGGATTCTCGGGCGGCATCTGCTGGCCCCCGGTGGCCAGTGGACCGTGGTCGAACCCAACGCCTACATGGGCCACTGCATCGAGCGCCTCGCGGCCCGTGCACCGGCCGTGACCCTGAGCCTGCACCCGGGTCTCTGGCAAGACATCGCTGACCTGGGCCTGGCGCCGGCACAGACCGTGCTCTGCGCCAACCTCCCGGTCAGCGACGGCCAGGCCCAGGCCTTTCTCGAGCGGGTGCGGCCCCTGGCCCGCGGCACCCTGGTGTGGAACCTGCCGGCCCAGGAAGGCCCGCGCACCTATTGCCTGTCGGGGTTCCTGCCGCCGCAATTGCACCGCAGCGACATGACCCCGGGTTATCAGCTGACCCTGGCCGAGCTGCCGGCCAGCGCCCAGCCCGACGAGATTCACTTCACCGACTGGGCGTTCAGCACGCTGTTCGCCACCCCCGAAGCAGCCCTGATGCATTTCAGGGAGAAGCTCGGCGCCCTCGATGGCGCGGCGCTGGGGCTGCTTGAACGGCATTTGCAGGATCACCTGCAACCGGCCCCGGGGGGCTGGCTGGCCAGCGCCCCGAAACGCGCCGCCAGCTTGCTCTGGCACGCGTGAACTCTCCCATAAGAACCTGCCTGCGGACCTGCCCCATGCCAAGCCTGCGCCACACCTTCGCCCTGCCCCTGTTGCTGGGCACCAGCCTCGCCACCCAGGCCGCCGACAACCCGTCGGTGCTGCAGATGGACACGACCCTGGTCAGCGCCCCCCGGGCCGGCGAGTCGCTCAAGGACGTCACCAGCACCGTGCAGGTGATCGACAGCGAACAGATCGAACGCTCCTCGGCGCGCAACCTGACCGACCTGCTGGCGGAAAACGCGGTGGGCTTTTTCAGCGAATGGACCCCGGGCCAGACCTCGATCAACATCCGCGGCGGCAATACCGATGGCCAGGGCCGGGACTTTCGCAGCCAGGTGACGGTGCTGGTCAACGGGCGCCGGGCCGGCACGGCGAATATTTCCAAGCTGTCGCCGGCCCAGGTCGCGCGCATTGAAGTGATCCGTGGCCCGGCCTCGGTGATCTATGGCAGCCAGGCCATCGGGGGCGTGATCAACATCATCACCCGCAATGGCCGCAACACCGAAGGCGGCGGCGCGACCCTGCAGGGCGGCTCCTGGGGCCTGGCCCAGGGCAGCCTGTTCCAGAGCGGCGCGTCCGGGCCGCTGGATTACTACCTGGGCCTGGACAGCGGTCGGCGCGGTGACTATCAGAGCCGCGACGGCACCCAGGAAAACACCGCGTGGAAACGCCGGGGCGGGTTATTGGCCCTGGGCTATGACCTGTCCGATGACCAGCGCCTGGACCTGACCCTGCGCTCGGACGGCATCTACGACGCGGGCTTTCGCGGTTCGCAATGGGACTACAACAACTACGACAACCGCTATAACCAGTCCCTGGAAGCCAACTGGACCGCCAAGCCGAGCGACTGGCTGAACTGGGCGGCCCAGGTCTACGCCCTGCGCGATGTCGACGACCTGCACTGGGGTTCCGAGCGCCAGGGCAACGGCAGCCCCGGGTTCAGCAAGGACCATATCGAGCGCCGCCTGGACGCCTATGGCCTGAAGCTGACGCCGCAGTTGCTGCTGGGCCCCGGCACCGACCTGCTGCTGGGCCTGGACCTGGAAAAAAGCACACTGCGCAATGATCGTTTCCGCGTGGCCATGAACGGCTCCACCAGCAGCCAGGTGGCGCCCTACGACATCAACTCCGATGACCTCAGCGCCGCACTCTACGCCGAGCTGATCCAGCGCCTGATGGACGACCGCCTGACCCTGCGCGCCGGTTCGCGCTACAGCTATGGCCGCTCGAGCACGGTCAAGACCGACTACATGCCGACCCTCGAAGAGCAGACCCGCAGTTTCGATGAAGTCACCTACAGCCTCGGCGCCGCCTTCGAGGCCATGCCCGGGGTCAAGCTGCGGGCCGGGGTTTCCACCGGATTCCGCGCACCACTGGCAGGCGAGCTGGCGGCCGACTTCACCACCACCAGCGGCAGCCAGACCCTGGGCAATGCCGACCTCAAGCCCGAGACCAGCCTGCAATACGAAACCGGCATTACCCTGACCAGCCGCTACCAGTTCTTCGACCTGGCGCTGTTCCAGAACCGGATCCAGGACCGCATCACCAGCCGGCCCCTGGGCGGCAACGTCAGCCAGTACGTGAACGGCGACGGCGACGCGGTGATCCGTGGCCTTGAAGCGCAATGGCAATACGACCTGGCCCGCGCCCTGGCCCTGGGTGACGAACGCATCCTGCGGATCAACAGCAACGCCAACTGGAACTTCGACATGGACGACAAGGGCGCCGCCAGCACCCTGACCGGCCCGCACCGCGAGCAGATCCAGCGCATGTACCAATACCAGGCCAGCCTCGGCCTGACCTATGGCCGCGAACGTGATTGGGACCTGGGGCTGAACGGGATCCTGCGCGGCCCGGTGTACTATCGCACCGAAGAGCGGCTGCTCAACCCGGATCCCAACTACGTGTACCGCAAGGCGCCGTTCTGGGTCTTCAACCTGCGCGGCAACTACACCCTGAGCCAGCAGCTGAGCCTGTTCGGCGGGGTCAACAACCTGTTCGACATCGACCGCAGCAGCCTGTTTATCGCCACCGGCAATGATTCGCCGCTGGCCGACCCGCGCGCCTCCAACGGTGGCCTGGGCAACAGCAACCCGGGGCGCGAGCTGTACCTCGGCGCGCGCTACCGGTTTTAAGCCGGGTGCGCTGGCTATTGCTGTTGTGCCTTTTGGCAAGCCCTGGCGTGTGGGCGGATGAGGGCTTCCCGCGGACCCTGGTGGATTCCCTGGGACGCTCGGTGGAGATCCCCCACAAGCCGCAGCGCATCGTCGCGATCTTCGCCAGCAACGTCGAGATGCTGGCGGCGATCGGTGCCGGCGATGCCATAGTCGGGGTCGAGGAATGGACCCGCTACCCCGCCGACATCGCCGCCCGGGCCAAGGTCGGTGGGCGCCTGGGGTTTTCCGTGGAGGCCATCGCCCGGCTGCGCGCCGACCTGGTGATCATGACCCCGGCACGCCAGGCCGCGACCCTGGTCGACCCTTTGCAGCGCATCGGCATTCCGGCCCTGGTGCTCAACCACCGCGACCTGGCCGCGGTGCAGGCCAATATCCGCCTGCTGGGCCAGGCCACCGGCCATGAAAACGGCGCCGAACAGCTGATCGAACACATGCAGGCGCGCCTCGCTGCGGTCCAGGCGCGCCTGGCCGGGCAGCCGCCGGTGGCGGTGTACCTGGAGACCGGCAGCAATGATCGCGGCAGTTACCTGACCCTGCGCGGGCACAACTACACCAGCGACATTCTGCGCCTGGCAGGCGGGCGCAACCTGTTCGCCGACAGCCGCCTGAGCCAGGTCGGCGGCGAATCGGTGTACCACGCCAACCCCACCCGGATCATCGTCGCCGGCAGCCCGCAACAGGCCGCCAGCCTGGGATCGCGCCCCGGCTGGCAGAGCATTGCCGCGGTGGCCGCGGGCCGGGTCGACAGCCTGCCCAGCGCCCTGCTGCTGATCCCCGGCCCGCGGGTGGTCGAGGGCGTCGAGCAACTGGCGGCGCTGCTGCACCCTGAGCTGTTTCCCAAGCCCCCGAGCGAGACCACGCCATGACCCCGGCCACTCGCGGCGTCGACCGCCGCTACCGCCTGCTGTGCCTGACGCCGATCCCGGCGATCCTGATGGCCCTGTGGCTGGGCGCCGAACTGGCCCACTGGAGCGACGTCGTGGCGCTGTGGCACGGCAGCGATTCACCCTTTGCCCAACTGCTGCTGACCTGGCGCCTGCCGCGGGTGCTGGCGGCTTTTTGCGTGGGTGCCTGCCTGGGCCTGGCCGGGGTGATTTTCCAGGGCGTGTTTCGCAATCCGCTGGCCGAGCCCTACCTGCTTGGCAGCGCCCCCGGGGCAGCGGTGGGGGCGGCCATCGCCCTGCTGGTGCCGCTGCCCCTGGCATTGGCCCTGAGCCTGCCGCTGCTGGCCTTTGCCGGAGCCTGGGGCGCGACCCTGTTGGTGCTGCTGATCACCCGCCTGACGCGGATCAACGACACCAGTGGCCTGCTGCTGGCCGGCATCGCCGTTGCCGCCCTGCTCGGCGCCGTGCGCAGCTTGCTGCTGCTGGCGCTGTCGGATGAAACGGTCAACCTGCAAGTGGTGCTGAGCTGGACCCTGGGCGGCATCCACACCCCGGACTTCGCCGCCCTCGGCCTGCTGGGCCTGCTGACCCTTCTTGCGCTGCTGGCGGCCCGGCGCCTGGCCCATGGCCTGGACCTGCTGGGGTTCGGCGATCAGGTGGCCTACAGCATGGGCCTGCGGCCCCGGCGCTTTATCAACCTGGCGCTGTTGCTGGCGGCGGCGATCACCGCGCTGGCGGTATCCTGGGGCGGGCTGGTGGGGTTTGTCGGGCTGGTAGCGCCCCATGCCGTGCGCTGGCTGCTGGGCCCGACCCACCAGCGCCTGATCGTGGCCAGTGCCCTGGTCAGCGGCGCCTTGCTGGCGCTGCTCGATGGCCTGGCCCGCAGCCTGCTGCCACCGGCGGAAATCCCCCTGGGGCTGCTGACCGCCCTGCTCGGCGCGCCGTTTTTCATTGTCTTGCTGACCCGCACGAGGCCTGCCCCATGAGCACCGCTCCCGTCCTCCAGGCCCGGGGCCTGTGTGTCGAACACGCCGGCCAGGCGGTGCTGCATGACTTCAACCTGGAACTGCAACCCAGCGAGCTGCTGGTGCTGGTCGGCCCCAACGGCTCGGGCAAAAGCAGCGCCCTGCGCGCCCTGGCCGGGGTGCAGCCGACCAGCGCCGGGCAGGTACAGGTGCAGCAGCGGCCCCTTGCCGCCTGGCCCGCGG